>CAIYUD010000026.1 GCA_903929325.1 uncultured Opitutia bacterium
GCTAAGAGCAAGCGAACGTCGCCACCCATTGGGCCGAAGAGCGTCAGGTAGCGCATGATTTCGCGGTCGACGCGTTTTTCGAGTTCGTCGACGCCGTCATCCATCCCGCGGACTTGGAGGGCGAGAGCGTTATCGCTTTCCTCGAGAGCGCGGAGTGAGAGGCGGGTCATGTCGAGCGTACGCTCGCCCATGAGGACGAGGTCGTCGCGGAGCTGTCGGAGTTCTTCGTGGAAGTAACGTTGCATGGTAGTAAGTGATAGAGTGGAAACGTGGTGGGGTAAATAGAACTCAACCGAAACGGCCCGAGATGTAAGCCTCCGTCTGGGCCTGGGCAGGATTCATAAAGATTTTTTCAGTTAAGTCCGTCTCAATCAGTTTCCCGAGATAGAAAAATGCCGTGCGATCAGAAACACGGGCAGCTTGTTGCATCGAGTGAGTCACAATCACGATGGTGAACTGCGTTTTGAGTTCGTGGATGAGTTCCTCAATCTTACCGGTGGCAATCGGATCGAGCGCCGAACAAGGTTCGTCCATCAGCAAAATTTCCGGGCGGTTAGCAATCGCTCGGGCGATACACAGACGCTGCATCTGGCCACCGGAGAGCCCGAGAGCACTGTCTTGCAGGCGATCTTTCACTTCGGTCCAGAGAGCCGCACGACGGAGCGAGGACTCACAAACTTCGTCCAAGACACTACGATCGCTCACGCCCGCAATGCGGAGCGAGTAGACGACGTTTTCATAGATGGACTTTGGGAAGGGGTTCGATTTCTGGAAAACCATGCCAATGCGACGGCGCAGTGAAATCACTTCGACAGTTGGGTCGTAGATGGAACGTCCATCCACCGTAATATCGCCCTCATGCCGCACGTGGTCGACCAGGTCGTTCATACGGTTGAGGTTTCGCAGCAACGTCGACTTACCACAACCCGATGGCCCAATGAACGCCGTTACTTGTCGCTCTGGGATAGTCAGCGTGATGGCATCGAGTGCCTTTTTCTCTCCATACCAAAAACCGTAGTCCTTGATGTGGATATAGTCGGTGCGCCCGTCACTGGGCGTGGACGACTTAACCTGAATGCGTGAGGGTGTAACGGTCATGGGTGTGACAATGTTAGAAGGTTGAGGTTTTGTAGCGTTCACGAAGGCGATTGCGGATAGTAATCGCACCGAGGTTTAAGAAAACCACGAGTGCGAGGAGCAAAAGAGTTGAGGCAAAGACCATCGGCTTAGCCGCATCGGAATCCGGCGACTGGAAACCTAAGTCGTAAATGTGGAAGCCAAGGTGCATGAATTTTCGATCCGCATGCAGGAATGGGAAACTGCCATCGAGGGGTAACGTCGGCGCAAGCTTGACCACGCCGACAATCATCAACGGGGCAACTTCCCCTGCCCCACGGGCCATGGCTAAGATCACACCTGTCAGAATACCCGGTGCAGACGCCGGAAGGACTACATTACGAATGGTCTGCCATTTAGATGCGCCGCACGCCAGCGAAGCCTCACGGGCACCACGCGGGACGGCGACAAGGGCTTCTTCGGTTGCCACAATCACCACGGGCAAGGTCATCAGCGCTAAGGTCAACGAAGCCCAAAGCAAACCACCGGTACCAAAGACCGGTGTGTTGTTATTATAGCGCAGCTGGTCGGCAAAGAAGAGTTGGTCAATGCTTCCGCCGACGACGTAGACAAAGAATCCAAGACCGAAGACGCCGAAGACAATCGAAGGAACACCTGCGAGATTGTTCACACTGATACGCACCAAGCGAAGCACCGTGCCTTGCTTAGCGTACTCGCGAAGGTAAATCGCAGCGATCACACCAAACGGCGTAACCAGCGCACTCATGAAAACCGTCATCACGAAGGTACCAAACAGTGCGGGCAATAATCCGCCTTCGGTATTGGCCTCGCGTGGATCGGTCGAAACGAAATCCCAGCCACGTGAAAGTGCTAAGGTGAATTTATCCCACCACGACATCGCATTGGGCTGCCAGAATCGCACCACGGAACTCACGGGTATCTCGATGGCACGACCGGCTCCATCCTTCGCACTGAGCACACCGCCTGCATCTGTCGCCCGTAATTGCCGGGCTTCGGCTGCGAGGGCTTGGTAAGACTTTTCGAGTGCTTCGAGTTCGGCTTTGGCTGCAGCGACGTCGCCTTTGCGATCTTCGGCTTTACGTAAAGCAATTTTGGCAGACTGCATGTCGCTGTTCACTGAGCCGATTTTCCCGCGCTCGATGGACGAAATCTTTTCCCGCAAAGCTTCTGCGGCGGTAACTTCGCGCTGTAAGGTTTGCGTGAATGCCGGATCGGTGGCGGCAATCTTTTGTCCATTGGACATCTTCAGCTCCTGCGGCAGCACAAAGGCGGCACCATTTTCCATCCGCTCAAGAGCCATCACGGATGGTGGTGTGCTCTCGGACTTAATGATACTTTCATCAACCCACTGGTAAGATTGGCCGTTCACTTCGCGGAGGCCGACTTGGTATTGGCGCTCCATTTTACCTTCCGCCGGCGGCGTACCAGGCTTCAGGCGGTTTTGTGCGAGCGGACCGAGTAAGACACGTCCGTCTTTCAGTTCCACGCGAACGACTTCAGGCGAGCCAAAGACAGCGAGGCCTTGGGTAAGGATGACGCCGACGAGTAACACCACCATGCCTAAGCCGAAGAGCAAACCCACGCCCGTAAACCAAACAAAGGCCTCTCCTGCGGGGGCGCTGGTATTCGAATGCTGAGGTGCAGGGGCGTTCATGGTTAGACGACTTTGTAACGTTCACGTAAGCGCTGACGGAGTAATTCGGCAGCCGTGTTAAGGATAAACGTCAGTAAGAATAAACAGCAGGCTCCCAAGAAGAGCGCGCGGTAATGGGTATGGCCGAGCGGCGCTTCAGGTAACTCCACGGCAATATTCGCTGAGAGCGTCCGCATGCCGTTAAACGGATTCATCTCCATGACGGGTGTGTTCCCCGTCGCCATCACCACAATCATGGTTTCGCCAACCGCACGTCCAAATCCAATCATCACCGCAGAGAATACGCCCGCCAAAGCTGTTGGCATAATCACGCGCCAGACTGTCTGCCAACGGCTGGCACCTAAAGCGAGCGAGCCTGAGACCAGTGAAGTTGGCACATTCGAGAGTGCATCTTCAGCGATGGTGAAAATCACTGGGATAACCGCGAAGCCCATCACGAAGCCGACGACCACAGAATTACGTGCGTCGTAAGTTAAGCCTGTCGCCTGACGCCACCATTCACGGAAATCAGCTACGGGTAATCCTGTACCCGGATCTGCGACCGTAAAGAGCGCTGACTCGATAGCAGGTGCTGAAGTCCACGCGAGCCAACCGGCCAAGACGACAATCGGGATTAAGGCGAGGAACTCACGTCCGGGCGGAATGTGCCGTCGCACGGAGAGCGGAAAGCGCGCCCAAGTGGCACCAAAGAGAAGTCCCGCAGTGGGTAAAGCGAGCACGCACGCCAGCAAACCAACCAGGTGTCCATCGACCAAGGGAGCCAACCAGAGTCCGCCAATAAAGCCCAAGACCACCGAAGGTAGTGATGCCATGATTTCCATCATGGGCTTAATCACGCTCTTCACATTCGGTTTCAAAAATTGCGAAACGTAAATCGCTGAGAGCAAGGCGATCGGTAAAGCAAAGAGCATCGCGAATAACGTACCCTTAAACGTTCCATAGATGAGTGGCACCAAGGAAAACTTAGGCTCGAACTCATCATTACCCGAACTCGACTGCCAAACATACTCCGGACCCGTCGCACCTTCGTACCACACTTTACCAAAGAATGCTTCCCAACCGGCCTCAGGGTGATGGTCGACGAGCGACCAGCGCTGCAGGTCTCCCTGACCATCGACGACCGAGAGCATGTCGTGGTTACGTGATAAGAATGCTTGGCGGAAGCCATTGACGGCTGGGCCTTCCCAGCGCTGCGAACCCGTGGTGAGGTGCCGCAGCTCCATGCTCTGATCGGTAACAAGGAGGTACGATTTATTTGCAGTGGCTGCGGCAAATCCAAGTGCAGCCCCCGCTAAAGGTTTACCGTCGCGAATGTGTCCCCAGCGACGGAGCATACGTCCATCGGACTGCTTCTGCGGGTAGAGCGACCAAATGTGTTCAGTGCCTTGATTCGATCCAAAGACGGCGGTGACATCCCCTGCGACTAAACCGGCGCTAGTAATTTTCGCACCGGGCAAATCCGCTAAAGGGTGGAACGATTGTACCTTTTTGAAACCATCGCCCGTATCAGAGAAGACAACGACTTCATTGGTCTTAGAAATCGCCAAAACCATGTCGGCCGTGTTGGCAACTAATTCGCTGTCAATCGCGACATCACCGATTCCCAGTGTAAACGGTTCGCCTGGGGTGTTGCGGACCTTGCCGCCTAAGCCTTTGCGTTCGGTGACGCGCACGCCAACGAGTCGGCTCACACCTGCTTCAGTCTGTCGCACCACATAGAGGCGCGAGCCTGGGGCACGTACCACCCAAACGGAGTCAACGGCAGAAGCTTTACCGACAGCCTGGATGCCGAGTAATGATGGGTCAGCTTCAACGGTACGCTGATTGGCACTATCAAATTTTGTGCGATAACCCAGACGCACTTCGGCGATGGATCCATCCGATAATCCTAAAGCAATGATACCGGCGCGATCGTCACGCCGCGATGCCGTCACTTTACGTCCACCGAGATCTGCCTTCCACGTCTTCATCAACTTTCCGTCGACGTGGTAGAAGTTCAAGGTGCCATCGGCCAGGCAAACGTGGGGCAGTTCGCCGTATTCATCGACACCCACCAACGAACCCACGGGTGCCGCCAAGTGAACCGCTGGTAACGGGTTAACTTTGGCGGATGAGAAAAGCGGTAAGACTTCTGCTACCAAGAACACCAACATGCCGAGCACGGCTACGATGACAGAAATTCCGCCGACGTGGATGAGACGTCCCATCCAGCGATCCGCCGAAAGCGTGCGAGCGCTTACGGAGAACCGTTGGGTCGGTGCGGATGTGTCAGAAGTGTCCACTGTGTGTCTTTTTAGTGTCGGCGCTTATAAAAAGGGAAAGCGGGCCGGGGCCCGCTGGAGTCGCTAACCCGTCATCCCGATTCCTTCTTGAGGCCGACCCCGAAGGGCGTGGCGAGGAATCGAAATGAGGGTAGAGCGACAAAGCTTATTCGGCTGAGTAATATTTAAGCGCGCTGCGACCATCATCCGCAACGGGTGCAGGTAATGGGTAGTAGCCATCCTTGATCGTGATCTCTTGACCTTGTTTCGAGAGCACGAAGGTGATGAACTCCTGCGTCAATTTATCCATATCCTTGTTCGGGGACTTGTTGACGTAGACGTAGAGGAAGCGTGCGAGTGGGTAAGTGCCGTTTTCGCAATTGGCTTGGCTAGGCTCGACGAAAGCTTGGCCGTTTTTCTCGGAGAGAGGCAGCGGGCGAACACCCGAGGTGCGGTAACCGATACCGGAGTAACCGATTGCCGAGAGATCGGAAGCGATACCTTGGACAACCGACGATGAACCTGGCTGCTCTTTGACGGAGGACTTGTAGTCACCTTTCGCCAAAGCGGTATCCTTGAAGAAGCCGTAGGTGCCGGAAGCAGAGTTACGACCGAACAGTGAAATCGACTTACCAGCCCACTCACCCTTTAAGCCGACTTGACCCCAGTTGGAGGCATCTTGTCCGCCGCGCTTATGCGTCGAAGAGAAGATTGCATCAACTTGTTCCAACGAAAGACCGGAGACAGGATTGTCTTTGTGCACGAAGACAGCGAGGGCGTCGACAGCGACGGCAATCTTGGTAGGCTTGTAGCCATAGCGACCTTCGAAGGCACCGACTTCGGAAGCCTTCATTTCGCGACTCATCGGACCGAGCTGAGCTGATCCGGTGGAGAGTGCGGGCGGAGCAGTGCTCGAACCTTTACCTTCCACTTGCACGTTCACATTCGGATAAAGGGTTTTGAAACCTTCGCTCCAGAAAGTCATCAAGTTGTTCAGCGTATCTGAACCAACCGAATTCAAGTTACCCGAAACACCTGAACTCACGACGTAGTTCGGAAGTTTAGGATCGAGAACAACCGCAGACGAAGCAGCGGGAGCTCCTTGAGGAGCTTGCTGCGCCATGAGCGGGGCGACCGTGAAGGACGCGAGAGCGAGGGACTTGAATAGGGTGTTCATGGTTAGAGTGCATGGGTATCTTCGCATGCTTATGTTACAGAATGATGACGAAAGGGGGACAATTGCAGGAAGTTAGCCGAAACTATCCCCTTCTTTTGCCTTTAGCCCCACCCCCTTCCTGCCTTACCTATGACCCTCTTTTAACCGTATGCATCTGAAAATCGCTGTTTTGCCTGGTGACTACATTGGGCCTGAAGTCATGTCGGCCGCCCTACCCGTCCTCGAAGCCGTGCTCAAAAAAGGCGGCCACACCCTCGAACACTCCACCCATCCCGTGGGCGGAGCCGGTATTGATGCCCATGGTAAAGCACTTCCCGACAGCACACTCGCTGCCTGCCAAGCAGCCGATGCCATTCTCTTTGGATCTGTCGGCGGACCGAAGTGGGAAAAACTTCCACCCAAAGAACAACCCGAACGCGCCTCCCTCTTACCACTGCGCAGTCACTTCCGACTTTTTGCCAACGTTCGCCCAGGCCTTCTCCCTCAAGCCTTACTTGAGACATCCCCGCTCCGTGCCGATCGCATCGCCAGCGGTATCGACATGGTTTGCATCCGCGAACTCACCGGCGGCCTCTACTTCGGCGCGAAATCCACCAAAGAAATTGCCGGCGGTGATATCGAAGCGATCGACACCATGGTCTACCGCCAATCGGAAATTGAGCGCATCACTGACGTCGCCATCGCCACCGCGCGTGCGCGTCGCAAACACATCACCCTCGTCGACAAAGCCAACGTCCTCGAAACCTCCGTGCTCTGGCGCAAAGTTGTCGCTGCCCGCATCGCCGCAACCGCACCCGACATCACCCTCGCCTTCCTCTACATCGACAATGCCGCGATGCAGCTGATCTTGCGGCCGGGACAATTCGACGTCGTTCTCACCGAAAATATGTTCGGTGATATTCTCTCTGACGAGATGGCCGTCGTCTGCGGTTCACTCGGCATGATGGCTTCGGCCTCACTCGGCGCTGGCCATAATCGTTACGGTAAACCCTTTGGACTTTACGAGCCCTCCGGTGGCACCGCGCCTGACATTGCTGGACAAGACAAAGCCAATCCCTGCGCACAAATTCTTTCGGTCGCCCTCATGTTGCGCCACTCCTTCGGTCTTGAAGCTGAAGCCAAGCAGATTGAAAACGCTGTCGACCGTACCATCGCCGATGGCATTCGCACCGCGGACATCGCCTCTGGCAAAGCATCCGTCGGCTGCAAAGCGATGGGCGCAGCCATCCTGGCTCGCCTGTGAGCGAAGCAGATCGCGAAAAGGCTGCGAAGCGCAGGCTTGAGGCTGTCACCAGTAGCTTTATGAGGGTGCCACGCCTGCCTGTGGACGTTGCCCGCGACCTACTCGACGCGGGCTACGGCCACCTCGACCAACTCTCTGGCCGTTCTGCCGAATCACTCCTCGCTGAAATCAAAAAGCGCAACCCCGAGGCAACCGCCACCCACCTCGCCGCCCTGCGCCTCGCTATCTATGTAGCCGAGACGCCAAGTCCTGACCCCAAGTTACTCTTTCTGGATTGCTGGCAGCAAGTAAAGTGACCGGTCATTTGCTATTCAGATAACCTATAATACTTTGCGGAATATGGCCGCTGAAGACTTCCCCGTCATCCTGCTCGATGGATGCTCCTTGCTCCCCTTTCAGCGGCTGCCGCTGCACCTTTTCGAACCACGCTATCGTAAGATGGTGGAAGCTGCACTCGCGACCGATCGTCGTTTCGCCGTCGCCGAATCTATTTTGATGGCTGATGGCAAACAAGGCGTGGGACCTTGGGCAACACTCGGACATGTTATCTCCCATGAAACCTTAGCCGATGGACGTCACCTCGTGATGCTCGAAGGCGAAGTCCGTCTCAAAGTCGAAGGCCTTTCAAAACTCCGTCCCTTCCCGACGCTCCGCGCCGAAATCATTCACGATGGCGACGCTGGCCCCGATGCGCACATCGCACTCGCGCGTACCACCGCAACCATGGAGCGCTTGCTTGCCAAAGCTGTGAGTGAAGACGAAGTCGCTCTACTTCTCCGACGCCTCCAAGAACTCGCCGCCTCGCATCCCGGACGTTTTGCAGACGCAGCCGCTGGACATCTCATTCAAGATACGACCTTACGTCGCAAATTGTTAGGCATGACCGATCCCCTTGTACGGCTGCGCCACGTCCAAAAGGCCCTGATTAAGTTGGAGGTCGAACTGCTCTTTGGACCTGACAACCCCGGCTTCAATCCGACGCTGAATTAAGCCTCTAGGGGCTTATTCTAGGGTATTTGCAGCCTAGGCTTGATATTTAGAATGATTCCAATTCTTGTGCTTATTGCAAATGCGTCTCAACACCACCGAGCTTGATCGTCTGAAGACTTCGCTGAAACAAGCAGGTCTCAAACCTACCCGCCAACGCGAGAACGTCTTGTCGATTTTACTCTCCCGCCGCGACCACCCAACCGTTGAAGAAGTCTGGCAACGTTCGCGCACACTCTCGCGCGGCATCTCCTTGGCCACCGTTTACAACTGTCTCGAATCATTTGTGGAGTCGGGCCTCGTGAAACAAGTGAACTACGAACGCGAACCCACGCGCTACTGCCCTAACCTTCGTCCACACGCTCACTTCAAGGATCAAGAAACCGGTCGCGTCTACGATATCGATCTACCGAACGAAGTTCTCATCCAACTCAATAGCATCTTGCCTGAAGGCTTCCGCCCCGAAGCGATCGAAATCTCCTTCCACGGCCGAACGAAAACACAGAACAGCTAACCCGCTAACCAGCTAACCCGCTAACCAGCCCTCCAGCTAACCAGCCAATCAGCCATCCAGCTATCCAGCCAACCAGCCATTCATCCCGCTTCCCGCTTTCTTCTCTGCCTTCTTCCCCGCTACCACCGCTAACCCCGCTAACACCGCTAATTTCCATGTCCCACCTCTCCATCCGCAATCTTCAAGCTTCCATCGGCGATCGTCCGATTTTGAAGGGCCTCAACCTTGAGATCCCCAAGGGCGAAGTTCACGCCATCATGGGACCCAATGGGACCGGCAAGAGCACGCTGGCCAAAGTGTTAGCCGGTCACTCCGACTATACCGTCACCGGCGGTGAAGTGTTACTCGATGGACAGCCCATTCTCGGGCTCGAGCCCGATGCCATCGCCCGCGCTGGCCTCTTCCTCGCCTTCCAATACCCGAGCGAAATCCCAGGCGTCACCATCGCCAACTTCATCCGCGCCGCGCTGGTCGCTCGCCAACCCAAAGGTGCTCC
>CAIYUD010000027.1 GCA_903929325.1 uncultured Opitutia bacterium
GCGACATCTTTGACTGCCGGGTGTTCAAAGCAAAGTCCCACGCCTGAAACCACTGAGGCAACCGGGACCATTGTCGCGGCAAAACGCGCGCTGAACACGGACACTACCGACACTGCGTCTAGCGATAAAACGGGTTCTGCAGCAGACGCCACCGCTGTGGCCGCAGCCGAAGAGGCCGCCAAAGGTCCAAGCGCCAACAGCACCATGGAAGCAAAAGACGCTGCGAACGCCGCTGCGGGTGGACCAAAAAACGGCGATCGCGAAATTGACCATAACAAATGGTGATACCTCCCGGAACACGGTGGACCCCAGCATTACGGTAATTAGCGAAGTGGAATCGCGCACATGATCATCCAAAAAATCTTTCTGCAGAATGGCTTAGACAAGCGCCGCTCGCGAGCCACACTTCGAAAGTTGTTCCGTCTTGCGCTCGCGGCCTGGATGGCAACAGTAGCGCTGCCACTGCATGCTGATACCGGGCTGAGTTTCGTCGAAACCAAGGACTTGCGGGTCGTCTACTACTCCCCAAAAGGAACTTTTCTCGTTCCTCCGGCGGTTCAGAACTTGACCGCCAGCCTCGAGGCGAACCGCAAGATTTTCGGCTATTCGCCAAGCGATAAAGTCAACGTACTGCTTCAGGACTTCTCCGACGTGTCCTTGGCGTCGGTCATGCCCGTTCCCCGCAACCGAATCTTCATCGACACGGCACCCCAAAGCGACCCCTACGAGTACACCTCCGCTGGTGAACTTCTAGCTTGGTTAAGCGCCCATGAAGTTTCCGGTTTGATGGCTATCGACCAGCCCGGCCCCTCGGAAGAACGTTATCGAAGCATCTTCCAAGGCAAGGTCGGTGTCGACTCGAGCCATCCGGAAAGCGTCTTTTACCGCTACTTGACCAACCCGCGACTTTCTTCGCCTGGCTGGTTTCGCGAAGGGGCGGCTGTATTCAGTGAAACGTGGCTGATGGGCGGCCTTGGGCGCGCGCAAGGCGGCTACGACGAAATGGTTTTCAGGGCGATGGTCCGCGACGATGCCCACTTCTACGATCCGCTCGGGCTAGTTGCGAACGGCACTGAAGTCACCTTCCAGACCGGTGCGGCTGCCTATCTCTATGGCACCCGTTTCATGAATTATCTGGCACTCACCTACGGTCCGAACCGTGTGGTGTCGTGGTGGAGCATGAGCACAGCATCCCGCAGCGACTACGCCGTCGACTTTCAACGGGTTTTTGGCCTACCTCTACCCCGCGCTTGGCAGAACTGGGTGGACTGGGAGAAAGACTTCCAGAAGAACAACCTCGCAAAAGTGCGCGAAAATCCGCTCACTCCGTTCAAAGACCTGACCACCGCACCGCTGGGGGCCGTATCCCGCAGCTTTCTTTCGGCGGACGGGTCAACGCTCTATGCCGCCACGCAACGCCCCGGTCAACTGGCCAGCCTCGTGGGAATCCAATTGCAAAATGGCAAGGTCACTCCGTTGCACGAGGTGGTCGGACCGTCCGGCGTCAAAGTTACGTCGCTCGCTTATGACCCGACGAACGCAACGCTTTTCTATACCAGCGACAACGACAACTTTCGGAATCTCGAGGCATTCGACCTGCGTACCGGTGCTTCCAGAACGCTGCTGAAGAAGGCAAGAATCGGCGACCTAGCATTTAATGCCGCAGATCGCTCTCTCTGGGGCATTCGCTTCAACAACGGCTTAGCAATGCTGGTGAGGGTCTCTTATCCGTATAACGACTAC
>CAIYUD010000028.1 GCA_903929325.1 uncultured Opitutia bacterium
CGCGTTAATTGCTTGTTGCTCCTCTGGCTGTCGCCAGCTGGGCTAATTGTTTTTAAATATTTCTCACTGGTAAAGACCAATTCCCCGGAAAATGTCAGAAGCCAGTTGTCTTGAGTACTTGCGCTCACGGCGCCATAACCAAATCAAAGCGAGTTACTATGCGTGTGGCCAGAAGCCACGCGCCACGCTCCTCGATGACCCCTGCAGGCCAGCAGTTTGTTATCCAGAGTTCGCATGAGAAAACTAAATTTCACGCATGCGCCCGTAACTGGTTGTCTACATCTGGTCGAAGGTTCAGCGAGGTTTCAATGTGATCAGGCACCAGTACTCGACGATGCTGGGCTCATGAAGCATCGCATCGGGTTGATGATCAAGAGTCGTTGCGACTAAAGGGGCTGCGCGGCCCCATAACGGAGTTCGTCCCAAATGGCGCGTCGGGAGAGATTAGGCGTTTCCTTTTGTATGCGAGATTTTGATCCACAGATAACTCTCCATTGATCTCGATCAGCAGCAGCGATTCGCCACTGAATGAAATCAGTTGGAAGTTTGACGCTCTTGAGTGCTTTCTTGAGCGTGCGGCCCCATGTCATCTGTGGGCAACCTATCGGTCGGGGATGCTCAACCCAGCCAGTAAGCAGTTTTCGAGGAGCACGAGTTAAAGGCATACGCGAGACGTGTCCAGCCCACCGAAGCAGGCGTCGATGATAGTAGGTATCTAATGGCTCAACGCCAAGGCGTTTAAGGAGACTGTCGGTTGAAATGTGATGACGGATCGTATGAGCAATTGTAATGCGACACATAGTACGGGCACAGCGGTGATGAAATCGACGGAGACGTGCAAGCAAGTCACTTCGCAGACACCAAACTTCACAGCCATACAAAAGTATACTCAAACACAAGGCTACGTATATTCGACCTTTAACTTTGAGATCGATGTGCCTGTTAGTGAATATATTCTTAAGTGCTCCGAAGGCTGCAGTTGCTGACTTGATACGTTTATCAACATCAGCATCTGATGTAAGCGAGTGGTGAAGTATGGAGCCAAGGTACTTAAATTCTGTTGTGAAATCGACAAATCCGACGGGTAGCCCTGCACCGTCAATGATATTGAAACGTGAAGTGTCTGCAGCTGAGTAGTCTACACGCGGGGGCGGGATGTACATGGCTTCTGTTTTTGATGCCGTTGACCCACTGCCTACATGCACCTGAAGACCAAACTTACGCAGGTGGTTGTAAAGATAACTAGCGCCAATCTCAAGATCACTCCGTGAATTAAAGAAGAGAGCACAATCGTCAGCGAATAGCGAACACCAATGCTCGAAAGTGGACGCACCTCGCTTCCTACCCGATCTTTCACCCATCGTAACACCGTCAGCTCGAGTACGAAATTCAGGTTTCGGTACCGGCCATTCCATCGTTTCCATAGCTGCTTGCATTATGCAGAGAAACAACACCGGCCCTTCACATGAACCTTGACGCACACCAATTGAGCTTTCCAATTCAGACTCCACATCTCCCACTTTGACTTTAATCCGCGCATTTTCGTGAAGGCGTATGACAACATTAACGAAGTGATCAGGCAAACCGAAACGCCGAAGCACTGCAAAAAGAGCCTCTCGCGGCACTGTATCAAAAGCTTTAACGAGATCGACAAATAATACCCATGTCTCCAAGTTATGCTCTTTCCTTTTTTGCAGCCCCACACTTGTTGCAAAAAGCCCGTCAATAATTCCACGTAACGCCCTGAATCCGGCCTGCTCATCCATACCTTCCTCCTCCATCACGACTTGCATCCGCCTAACCAGCATCGACGAAAATATCTTTGAAGCAACGTCCAGTAAGCAGATTCCACGCCAGTTTTTGCAAAACGAAAGGTCTCCCTTCTTAGGTAACAGCACAAGACGCGCCACATCCCACTCACTGTATCTAAGACCAGTTGAATCATCAGCAAGAGGTCCAAGTTCTGCAAAGCCTTGTTCAGATGCCGGGTCAAATACCGTCACATAACCATGCTTCCAATCCCAAGTAAGGTCTGCTTTCTTGCAACCACTTAACAGTGCCGCCTGCGTAGTGCCACAACCTTTGTAGGCTTCGTACCGAGCCCAAGACTTAGTGGTCGGATTCTTTGGATTAGCCTGCCGGAAAGAGATTCGCCACCCTTTTGCGATTGCCAACTCCATTGTTGCCTCAGCTAGCTCAGGTTGCGGTCCGCTCGGAATTTCGCCTATCGGAAAACTGCCGGTCTTCCACATGCCGTTCACAACGTCTCGCAAATACTTTCTCGTCGAAGGATCCTCTTGTCTTAAAATACTCTGCGGGACAATTCGCTTCACCTGCCGATTTGCCATTAGACATTCTCTGTACAGCCACACTAATCTCGTGATCAGTGAAAGGGTTGTCAAGCCAGGGCTTCGCTTTTCTCAAAGAAACGCATTCGACAGCGGCCGCATCGAAAGTCCCTTTTTTCGAAAAAGTCTGCATTAAACTCGCCACCATAACTTTCGCGTTTTCTTCAGGAGTCTCACACACATCCTTCGCTCCGTCACTCCCCTGATCTTTACGCAAAGCAAGTGGGGCAATATCTTTCACAGCTCTAGGTCCTCGTTCTAACTCACGAATCGCATCCCAGCACTCCTTCGGCGTGATAGGGCGCCTATCATCAACAGACTCCCTGCCATTAATATGTGCAATTATACTCTCCATCCATCTGTCTTTGGCGCTTCGAACCGCTCGCTTAACGTTCTTTCTCGCGGCCTTGAGATTGTCCTTCACAGTGTCAAGTGGATTGGAAAAGTACGACATCGTTGCCGCATTACGAATATCAATAACAGGTTTCAACTGCTCCCTTGCCGCGAGGAACCACCCAGGCCGCCTGCGACCGTCACTCATGAGAACTTCTTTTGCTGCTAATGTCATAGCCCCCTCAAGCACTTGTAGCGCAGTTGCTTGTGTACCATCACGACCTACGGAACCTTGCAAAAACTCGACATTCTTTGATACAGCTTCTCGCCAAGCTTGCCTCACAGCTGGATCTTGAAGCATACCTCGGTCAACACGTTTAGTACGCGGAGCCCGTGGTCCAGAAAAAGAATAAGCGACTTCCAACCTAATCAAAATTGCGCAATGATCACTATCAACACCGTGGTTCCAACACCCCGCATCTCGTACTCGCTTTAAATCTCTTTGCTTCATGAAAAAATAATCTAACTGAAATGGCGATTTCCTTCCTGGATGTCTCCATGTGGTATACCCCTTCTTCCGAAAGTAGCTCGTGGGTGCACAAAGTCCATTCATGCCCAACATCTGAAGTAACGCTTCACCAGCCGCGTTGACATAAGGAATTCCAAATGGCCCCATTACACGATCCCGATCTGAAGCTTCACGATTATCATGCCGATTTCTGTTCCCAAGGGAGGCGTTCGCATCGGTGCCCTCCACTAAAATTTCTCCCACTTTTACACTGTTGTAGCAGCACTGCTTATGCATCTCGAATTCTTCATGTTCTCCAACTGGCCGACTACTATCGGGAGCGTACGCACTAACAAGATAGATGACAAGTGAGCGATTCGTTGCGTCTATCAGTTTGAGCCTCGTAGCAACTATACGTGTTCCGAAATATAATTGCTGGCTTCCTGCTTTTTCCCAAGCAATCCTCGCATCTGGCCCGAGAACAATAGCAACTCCTTGAGCACCACGTGCGCACGGTTTAACATCCAAACCGTTATGTAAAAAAGTGTAGCCATTGTTCTCCCACGAAGCTTTAGTTGTCCGCCACGTCTCTTGTAGGCACGCCGCCCATATTTTATGCTTACCCATACAATCAATAATTTCTTCCTCTTTCTCATCGCTAAAACCACGAACATTTTGTGAGATAATATTTACAAACGTTTTTCTAAGCTTTTTGGTTTCCAACGTGGTTCCCATCCCGTCTCAATGTATGCGATGTGCTGCGCGCTAAGCAGCCCCACCGACCTCAAACTATGAGCACACACTACAGAAGAACCCGAAGGTCGATCTTACTGCTTGAAAGTGCCCACAATTTTAAAATGAGGAAACAAAGAGAGTAAACAACACTTACGTGTGGTTCACAGTAACGATATCGCCATCTCGTCACTCGGCCTCCCCATGGCCGTCACCCCAACGGCTACATCATTCCTGCTTTAAGCGACGTCTGCTTCGGCGGTTGAACATGCCTCGCGTGTTCTTAGTTCGAGCTCAACGAGGCTTCTTGGCCAGCTGGCGATTGCCAGACGAGCA
>CAIYUD010000029.1 GCA_903929325.1 uncultured Opitutia bacterium
CATGCACTGAAAAAGACGTTCTTCAAGCACTTGAGCGTGCGAAATCTGGCAACTGCCAGCTTAATGATTTTCGCGCCCTAATCTCGCCAGCAGCCCAACCTTACCTCGAAACAATGGCTCAACTGAGCCACGCACGAACCGTCCAGCGGTTCGGACGAACAATGCAATTGTTCGCCCCCGCATACCTTTCAAATGAATGTCAGAATGTTTGCACTTACTGTGGTTATAGCGCGGGCAACAAAGTACCCCGGCGGACCCTTAACCCTGTTGAAATTCTTCGTGAAGCTGCCGCTATCCGCAAACTCGGCATTGATCATGCGCTTTTACTAACAGGCGAATCGACGAAAGTTGGTGTAGATTATTTTGTTCAGGCACTCGACCTCCTGCGTCCACACTTCGCTTCATTATCCATGGAGGTTCAACCTCTAGAGGTCGAAGATTATGTCAGACTCCGACAGCACGGCCTCAATGCCATCTTAGTTTACCAGGAAACATACCATGCGGAAACATACCGCACACATCACCCGAAGGGCCGTAAATCTGATTTTGGCTGGCGACTGGATGCACCCGACCGCGTTGGCCAGGCCGGCGTACACAAAATCGGCTTAGGCGGGCTCTTCGGTCTCGAAGACTGGCGGACGGAGTGCTTCTTCACGGCCTTGCACCTTGAATGGCTCGAGCGCAAACACTGGCGCAGTCGATTCAGCGTATCGTTCCCGCGTTTACGTCCACATGAAGGCAACTTGAAGCCGAAGGTTGAAATGACAGACCGAGATCTCGTCCAAGCAATTTGCGCATTCCGTCTCTTGAATGGAGAAGTTGAATTAAATTTAAGCACCCGCGAAAGTGCCGCGTTCCGCGATAAGGCTTTTCGTCTCGGCGTCACTGCGATGTCCGCTGGCTCGCGCACCAATCCCGCAGGTTACTCCGAGGGCGCAGAAGCATCCTTGGAGCAATTCTCGATTGAGGACACCCGCACACCCGCTGAAGTTTCCGCCATGCTCAGCAACGCTGGCTACGAAACTATCTGGAAAGACTGGGATGCGTCTTATGACCGCGCCGAGGCGGTTCCTACCTAATTTATGCTACGAGCTTGGATTGAAAAACCTCTGCGCTCCGGCGCAACGACTGTCACCCTCTCGCCAGAAGAGAGTGGCCACTTGGTGCGCAGTCTGCGCGCTCGCCGTGGAGATGTCGTCGTCGTTCTCGATGGCACAGGTTTAATTGCAGAAGGACGCTTAAGCAGTGCCGACGGCAACGCCGCAATCGTTGAGCTACTCAAGGTTTCGCGTACGCCACAACCCTCTCCCCATATCACACTTGTTCAATCGATGCCGAAAGGTGGCACGATGGACGACCTCGTTCGCTCCGTCGCCGAAGCGGGTGTTAACGAAATTCAGCCCTTGATGACGGCACGCTGCGAAGTCCGACTGGACACCGAACGCTCACAAGCAAAGGCAGAACGCTGGAGTGACCAGGTTATCGAAGCCTGTAAACAATGCGGAAATCCCTGGGCAGCCAAGGTGCAGACGCCAAATTATTTTCGTGCTTGGTGTGATGCGTTACCACCCATCACCGATGGTGAATTGCGCTTAACCGCATCCCTGGAGATTGATGCTGAGCCTGTCGGACTACTCCAATTAACGGGCATCACGCGGATTGTCTGGTTGGTTGGCCCTGAAGGCGACTTGAACCCCGAAGAGCTCGCCGCTGCTCGACATGCAGGATTCAGACCTATTTCACTTGGCCATGCAGTACTGCGCGCTGAAAACGCGGCACTGGCCTGCGTCATTGCAACACAAGTGTTAAGCCAGCAAGTTAAGCGCTCTTAACGACGGCCGGGAGCTTTCGCGACGACCGCTTTCATGCGTCGCAGGATTTCGCGAAGGCGATCCCTCGGACATCCAAAGTTAATGCGCACGTGCCCTGCCCCTGCAAAATCAGCACCATTGCCGAGGCCAACACCACCTTGCTCAAAGGTTGCATGCGGATCCTCGTAACCAAGTGCGGTTGCATCAATCCAAGCTAAGAAACTCGCCTGTGGGCGCTGCCGAAGCACAAGTCCAGGCATATCCTTCAACTCCTTCTCAATGAGATCAACATTGCCACGCAGGTAATCGATTACGGCTAAGCGCCACGGCTCACCGTGGTTGAAAGCAGCCTCGGTTGCCGCCATGCCAAAAATATTTTGATCGAGTGAGAGCCCCTGTAAAATCCTCCGGAAGCGCGTACGCAGGCCGCTATCAGGGATGATGGCGAATCCGCACGTCAGTCCAGCTACGTTGTAGGTTTTACTAGCTGCCATCAGGGTAACCGTCCGGGACGCCGCATCATCGGAAAGTGTCGCAAAGACCGTGTGCTTAATCTTTGGGTCAAGAACGAGGTCGCAATGGATTTCGTCCGAGCAAACGAGCAAGTCGTGATGTTTCGCCAACTCAGCTACGCGCAACAACTCTTCGCGCGTGAAGACACGTGCCAGTGGATTGTAAGGACTACAAAGCAACAAGACCTTTGCTTCAGGCTGTGCGCAGGCTTTCTCGAGTGCGACCCAGTCAAACGTCCACTGGCCATTTTCAAAAGCCATGGGGACCTTAAGTAATCCGCGCTCTGAAAGCGCCGGTGCATTCAAAAATGGTGGGTATACAGGGAAGGTGCTGACAACAGATTGTCCCGGCGCACAGCCCATACGAATCGCAGCATGGATTCCCGGAACCAACGAACACATGAATGTGATGGTTTCTTTCCCGATTGTCCACTGATGCCGATTTTTTACGTGATTCACAACTGCCTCAAACGTGCGATCGCGTTGCGCAGGGTAGCCATAAACGCCATGGGCCGCACGCTCGCGTACCGCTTCAATAACCTCAGGCGGCGAAATGAAATCCATATCCGCAATCCATGAAGGAATGACATCACGTCCAGTGTACTTATGCCACTTGGTGCTGTCGCTCGTCGAGCGGTCGGGACAACTATCGAAGTCAAACGACATAGAAGAATGTCCGATGCTTGGGTTCTCCCCCTTTCTGAGCAAACGCATTTTGCAGCCTCAGGGGCAATTTCACGACCCGACTTCGCTTATGAGAGAGGCTCAAGCCCCAGGAGAGACCCGACCGCGAGCCACTAATAGTACTTAGGCAATCCGCCTTTTTGACTCTTTCGGAGTACAGTGCGGAATCTTAAATGGCCGTGAACGAAACCTGCACATTAAAGGAGCAAGAATTGCTGGATGGGCTGCTCGATTTTATCTTCCCCAGGGACTGCATCCTCACCGGCGAGCCCCTGGAAGGAGGCCCATGGCGGCACCTTTCTTCTCAAGGAGTCGCTAAACTCCAACGCATCGCTGACCCGCGGTGCGCAACGTGCGGCCACCCCTTTTTTGGCATACTGGTAGGTCCTAGAAGCTGCACGCACTGTGCGGGCTTGAGCCCAGCCTTCGGCCGAGCTGTCTGTGCCTTCCAATTAAAGGACGCCATGCGCCACCTGGTTCACCGCATGAAATATCGCGACGAGCCGTTTCTCGCCAAAGACCTCGTCCAACTCGCCTTAGAAGATGACGTCTTTAAGCGCCACCTCGCAGGATCATTCCTTGTGCCTGTTCCGCTTTACCAAGCGCGACACCAAGAACGTGGGTATAACCAGGCCGAAGTTTTGGCCAAAGAGTTGGCGCGGCAGGCCCCGGGATGCACTTACATGCAGATACTCGAACGCACTCGCGATACCGGCCAACAAGTTAAGCTCGGGAGGGAGCTGCGAGTACAAAATATGGACGACGCCTTTCGCATTTTGCCAAAGAAAAAACTGCCGGCGGGTAGATACGTGGTTATCGACGACGTCCTCACCACAGGGGCAACCTTAAGTGCGTGTGCGACTGCTTTACGTATTGGCGGCGCTAGTCATATTGACGCAGCGACAATTGCCCACGGTTAAGTCAATTCTGCGTTTTGCAGAAGTCCCGCCATCTCTGCGACAGGTACGCCCATGTGGATTTCAGCAAATTCACGTAGGTCTTTCGCAAAGGGCGCAGAAAAGGTGCGGACAAAATTCGGTGCAGTGAAATCGAGTCGGGCTGCATGCAGTGCCTGGCGACGATGAGCGAGCGAGCGGGCAAGGCGCGGCGTCCATCCCTCACGAGCAAATTCAAGGTAAAGCGAAGCATCGCGCCCGTAAAGTTTATCACCGACAACAGGATGTCCCATCCAAAGGGCATGCGCACGAATCTGATGCTTCCGGCCCGTGTGCGGCTTCACCTTAACCAACGTGAAGCCTTTGCGATAGAGCAGTGGCTCAAAGAACGTTGC
>CAIYUD010000030.1 GCA_903929325.1 uncultured Opitutia bacterium
ATCCTCGATATCACCGCGGCAACTTACCTGATCGGCGAATTCGAGAAACCTACCCTCGCTATCCTCAAGCACACCAATCCGTGTGGTGCAGCTTCCGCTCCGACCCTGATCGAGGCATGGCACCAAGCATTTGAGACCGACCGTCAGGCACCCTTCGGCGGTATCATCGTCATGAACCGTACGGTCGATAAAGCCCTGGCCGAGGCGATTGCAGAAATCTTCTCCGAAGTTATTATTGCTCCTGAATTTGATGCCGACGCCACCGCCATCTTCGCCAAGAAAAAGAATCTCCGGTTGATGCGTGCAAAAGTTGGCTTACGCGCTGACACCCTGCGCGAAGTGCGTGCCGTCATCGGTGGTGTACTCGTGCAAGATCGCGACCAAAAGCCAGTTAACGCGCGCGAATTCAAAGTTGTGACGAAGCGTTCACCGACTCCTGCAGAAATGGAAGCGATGCTCTTTGGTTGGCGCGTCGTTCGACATGTAAAATCCAATGCCATCGTCTACGCCGGTCGCGAACGCACGCTCGGCGTGGGTGCCGGTCAAATGTCCCGTATCGATTCTTCGCGGATTGCGATTTGGAAAGCCGGCGAAGCCAAACTTCCGCTTCAAGGATCTGCGGTCTGCTCGGATGCCTTCTTCCCCTTCCCTGACGGACTCATCGCCGCCGCTGATGCTGGCGCTACCTGTGCTATCCAGCCAGGAGGCTCAGTGAAGGACGCCGAAGTCATCGCTGCAGCGGACGCACGCGGTATGGCCATGGTCTTCACCGGCCAACGCCACTTTAAGCACTGAGCCGAAGCAGCGCAGGGCGCCGCTTCGAAGACTAAAGGCTAAAGACTAAAGCAGGTGAGACCCCGTCGCCGGTCACTGCAACTTTAGTCCTTAGTCTTTTGTCCTTAGTCTCGCGAAACCCCAGCGCCTCAGGCTGGAATCTCGGCGAACTCTGCAATCGATGTCACAGGCGCTTCGGGCGCAGTGCGTTTCATCATGCCAGCAAGCACGGCACCAGGACCACACTCATAAAATTGGGTAATCCCACTTGCGGCGGCGGCACGACAATTGTCTTCCCAGTAGACCGAGGAGACGACTTGTTTTGCTAACGCTGTACGCAGAGCCGACGGATCACTAACCGCTTCACCTGTCGTATTCGTATACACCGTTACTTTGGGTGCGTTAAAGGGAATGTCTTGGAGGAATTTCTCAAAGGCAACACGTGCAGGCTCCATCAGGCGACTATGATACGCGCCGGCAACTGTGAGTGCTTTAACAAGCTTGAAAGGACCAAACTCTTTAGCGCGGGCCACGGCCGCATTCACTTTCTCAGCTTCACCTGAAATGACAACCTGCCCAGGGCAGTTGAAATTAGCCGCTTGGATGTCAAAGGCAGCGCAGAGTTTAGCAATATCGTCGCGCGAACCCCCAATCACTGCAGCCATACCGCCCTTAGATGACTCGCAGGATTGCTGCATCAAACGACCACGCTCAGCAACAATGCGCAAGCCGGTCTCAAAATCCCATACGCCCGCATAGGCATATGCCGTTAGTTCGCCAAGGGAGAGTCCGAGGCATGCCTTGAGGTCCTTAAGGTGGCCGCGTTCGCGCAGGATTTCAGCAATGGCATAACCTTGCACATAGAGCGCAGGCTGGCAGACCCGGGTCTCCGTCAAGGTCTCAGCTGGGCCGTTGAAACAAACCTCCTTAAGGTCGAACGGAAGGACCTTAGCTGCCCGGTCATAAATCGATTTGGCGACAGGATTAGCCTCATAGAGAGACTTGCCCATACCTACCACTTGTGCGCCTTGGCCAGAGAAGAGCAGAGCGATTGACATGCCTTACCGTAGGACAACCTTCGGGCATTTTGCGAGCCAGCAATCCGCCCTTATTTTTGGTAAAGACGGTCAGCTTTATTTCCAGCTGCCAACAAATAGGCCATTAAATCTGTGAGCTCTTTTTCATTAAGCGTATTCACTAAGCCGACGGGCATCGGACTAATTGCCGAACGCTCCATCGATTGAATGTCGGAGTGATTCAGCGTGATTTGTTGAGATGGATAAAAGGGATTGATGGCGA
>CAIYUD010000031.1 GCA_903929325.1 uncultured Opitutia bacterium
CCGTCGACGAGAAAGTTTTGTCCCAGCCACCGACGCGGGCTATGATCGAGCGACTCGAGTAGATCCCGTGTCTCCACCGCATTCAGAGGACCTTCACTCATGCGGAACGCAACGCACGTAGTAAGGTGGCAGGGTTTTCAGCTCGCATCAGTGATTCGCCAACTAAAAGAGCATTCGCGCCTGCAAGACGCATACGGGTAGCATCTGCAACCGTTTGGATGCCACTTTCGGCAACCTTGACCACATCTTTGGGCATTTGAGGGATAACGCGTTCTGCAAAAGCTAAATCAATTTTGAAGGTAGAAAGGTTGCGGTTATTCACGCCAATGATGTCAGGGCGATGGGTTAATGCACGTGCGAGCTCATCTTCGTCATGTACCTCAAACAGGGCATCTAAGTTTGCCGCTTTCGCAGCATCGTGCAGGTCGCGGATTTCAGAATCAGAAAGTGCTCGTACAATGATCAAAATACACCGGGCACCAACTTGGGCTGCCTCGAGTACCTGAATGCGATGCACCATGAAATCTTTACGAATGCAAGGAATGGGTATGGCGCGCTTTGCTTGATCAGTAATAACTGCCTGCAGGTCAGCGAGTGTCCCGCCGAAATAACGGGTATCGGTGAGGACGGAAAGGGCATCTGCACCTCCATCGGCATAAGCACGTGCTTGGGCGGCAGCATCAATATCGGCCCGAATGCTACCGGCACTAGGGCTGCTGCGTTTAACTTCAGCAATCACTGAAAGGTGACCGGGTTGAGTCAGGTTAGCCTTAAAGGAAGGTCCGCGGTGTTCAATCTGGCTGGCCGCTTGAGCGAGTTCTTGATTGCTGACAGGGCGTACCCGGTCGGCGACCTCGAGTCGCTTCCATGCCATGATTTCAGCCAATTTGTCCACAGAGCAAGAAAGGGCAGTGCAAGCGGGGCTGGCAATCGTTTTGACTCTAGACGGCGGCATGCAAGCGTCTCCCCATGGCTTCTATTGACGAACTACTTGCGACGACTGCACGCCTGAGGGCTCCAGACGGTTGCCCCTGGGATCGCGCCCAGACACATCGCAGTATTTGCGACTGTCTCGTGGAGGAAGTCGCTGAATTACTTCAGGCGATCGATCGCAATGATACACCGAATCTCCGGGAAGAGCTCGGCGATTTACTCTTTCACGTTGCCCTGCATGCCCAAATGGCATCCGAAGCTGGCCACTTTAATTTCGATGATGTTGCCCGAGAGGTAAACGAGAAGATGGTCCGAAGGCATCCCCATGTCTTTGGCGACGGTGCTAAATTGGGAGATCCCGAGGCAGTCGTTAAACAGTGGGAAAAAATTAAAGCCGTAGAGAAAGGTACGAAGGCAGTATCGCTCTTCAAAGAACTACCGCCTGCATTGGGGAGTATATTAATGGCCCGTGAAGTTTGGAAACAGATTGCGAAGAAAGAACTCAATGCCGGGCCAACTGTCGACCGTGCACGGGTTTCATCCCAGGCTAAGGTTCTCAATGAGAATGAAGCAGGTCGTCGACTTTTTGAACTCGTGGCAGCTTGCCGTGAAGCCGGTATCGACCCTGATTCGGCATTACGGCGCTACACGGAAACTGTTCAGCAACACGCTGAGCAATCGGTTAAAAAGTAAAACATGTTAGGTTCCGTCAAACCTCTCATCGTACATGTCGGTGGACGTGACGTTGAGGTTTGGACAAAATATTCCGCACGCGCCTTGCGTGTCCGCCTCGCCATCCAGCCCGGTCCGCGCGTCGTGCTGACGCTTCCTGAGGGGACGCATTCCAGCACGGCAATGCGCTTTCTGCAGGAACATGGCGACTGGTTGCACCATGCATTGGGCAAAGCACGAACAACACAAACTTCGGTCATCGGTCACTTCGCTAAGTTTCCTTCTTTAACGTATGATGACAAGTGGATGAGTGTAGAAATACGTACTGCGGGTCGGTGTACTTATACGCTAAGGGAAGCCGATGATCTGATTGTGCTGGTTCATACAGAGACACACCCTGAAGAAAGTCTTATGCGTGTATTACGCCGCGTAGCTCAAGATGGGCTGGAGAAGGCAGTGCATCGAATTGCCAAGAAGGTTGGCGTTAAAATCGGTGCTGTCAGTATTCGCAACCAATCCACGCGCTGGGGCTCCTGCTCAAGTAGCGGTGCGTTATCACTTAATTGGCGACTGATCCTTTTGCCGCCTGCGATGCATGACCATGTGATTCTCCATGAACTGGCTCACCGTATTCATATGAACCATTCTGAACGCTTCTGGTCACAACTCGAGGCCTGGGATCCAGAATGGAAGCGACATGATCAAGAATTAACCAAGAAATGGAACGTCCTCATGGACTTGGGACGTTGATGTCGCGACTTGCACAAAACCAAGATGAAATTTTCGACGTCGTCGATGCGAACAACTGCGTTGTTGGTCAAGCGAGACGCAAAGAGATCCATGCCAAGGGTCTCATGCACCGCGCTATTCATATCTTTTGGGTAAAAAGTGACGGTCAGCTGTGTTTACAAAGACGCTCTTACGGTAAAGACAGTTGCCCAGGACTTCTCAGCAGCTCCTGTGCAGGCCATCTGGATGCGGGCGAGAGTTATGATACAGCGGCTTACCGGGAATTAGCGGAGGAACTTGGTTTTACTGCGCCGCAAGGCAGCTTAGTAAAATTAGAAAGTTTTCCAGCGCACCCCGATCTCGGTAATGAATTCGTCACGGTTTATGTGCTTACCTTAGACCTTGTGCCTAGAATTGCGGAGGCAGAGGTGGATGCCTTGCTTTGGCGCACCCCGAGTGAGGTTGACCAATGGATTCAAAGCTCTCCTGGGATATTCTCGTCATCGCTTGCCTATCTCTTTCAGCAGCCAAGCGTCCGGCAGGCCCTTGGGCTTGTCACGAAGGTCCAAGGTTGAAAACCCTCCCGGCTTCTGCGTTTGTTGTCAGGTGGAAAGGACCTCTGTTAAAAAGCCTAGCCCAATCAATGTACCTTTATTGCATTGGTTATGGGTCGGTCCGCTCGCTCTTTTTTTGCGGCTATGGTTGTCGACGCTTCGTGTTCGCACCAACCAAACAATCAAAAACATCGAAACAGATATCGGCGGTAATGCTGTTTTAATCCTCTGGCATGATCGGCTGTTTTTTGCGCCCATCATCACCCAGCGATACCTTAAGTTGCCTGTGTATGCGCTGGTGAGCGCAAGCAAAGATGGCGCTAAGTTAACCGCATTTTATAACTTAATGGGTATACAGTGTGCCCGTGGTTCCAGTAATCAGTTGGGCGCGGAAGCTCTGATGACACTAGCTCGCGCAATGCGTAAGGGTGCCCACGCTGGGATTACCCCTGACGGCCCTAAGGGCCCACGCCGTGAATTTAAATTGGGTGCACTGGGCTTAGCTCGGGTAACCAAGCGACCCATTGTCGTCATGGGTGTCCATTACCATCAATGTTGGCGGCTCAGCAGCTGGGATCAATTCGCGCTGCCGGTGCCATTTAGCGTCGTCGATTTAACTTTAGAGCGCACAGATCTCGCACATTTGACGGAAGCACAAAGCGCTCAAGTGCTCACGCAGCGCTTAAATGAACTTTCGGGTGAATAAATAAAAAGGGCACGACCGTAAAGCCGTGCCCTTTTAGATTCTTTGCCTGATTTAGAACGTCTTGCTCAGCGAGAAGACCGTGACGCCCTTGTCGAGCACCTTGCTGTTGTAGCTTACCCCCGACAGGTTGGCGTCGGTGTAGGCAACGGTAGCGGTGTAGCCGAGCACAGGGTAGGAGAGGGAGATCTTGTAATCCTCGTAGTCATCCTGGGCACCCGCGCCGAAGGTCCACCCATAGTGTAGGCCGAGTCCGATGTCGCCGAACGAGCGGCTGTAGGAGAGGTCGAGGTAGCTCGTGCCGTCGCTCGTGGCCACGCCGAAGTAGTCCGTAAAAGCGTAGGCGTACTTCAGGCTGACGCCGGACAGCGCGATCCCGAGGTTGCCCTCGATGGTGTTGTAGGCGTCGGCGCCTGGATAGTTGTAAGTCATGACACCTGTCGACAGGTCGGCCGAGCCGACCTTGAAGGTGTAGGAGGCGTAGAGATCGGCCTCGAGGGTGTCATTGTCGTCGTTCGAGTTGAAGTTCTGGTTGGAGAACCAGGCGCCGGCCGCGAATCCGGAGCTGTGGGTGATGTCGGTACCGCCGGAGAAAGCCATCGCATTTGAGCTAGCGATTTGGGAAACGCCGCGGAAGACATAGTCGGTCGACAGAGCGATGTTGCTCGTCTGCGTCCAAGCAGGTGTAGCTGGCGCTGCCTGGGCAAATGCCGATGCAGCAATGAGAATAGAGAGCGAGGGAGTGGTGAGGTGTTTCATGGGAAACATTCCTTTAACACACTCCGTGCCAGAGTGATTAAGTGTCTAATTTGCTGATAAACAACTTAAGCCCTTGAATTAATTTCGGCATGGTTGCCTAAAAACAAACACCTTATACCGACTTCTTCTTAACGGACTTAGAAGGTGCAGCCTTCTTTTTTGTTAGCGTAACTTTTGGCTGAGGGCTTGTTGCTGCCTTAACTGTGGGTTGCGCAAATGCATCTCGGCGTTGTCGGATGGCTTCTTCGTAGCAGCGTACGTAATTCTGTGCTGCGGTTGTCCAACTGAAGCTACGCGACATGGCGCGATGGCGCACTGCGTGAAATTCTTTTTCGTGTTGGTAATATAAGCGAACCGCTTGCCCTAAGGCCCATTGAACTCCTGTACTGTCGGCATGGTCAAAGACGATGCCCGTGGATTTCGCGTCTCCTTGATGCCATCCATCCACTGTATCTGCGAGTCCACCCGTCTTCCGGACAATCGGCAGGGTGCCGTAGGCCATTGAGTAGAGTTGGTTTAGGCCGCAGGGCTCAAACCGGCTAGGCATCAGGAAAAAGTCAGAGGCCGCCTCGATACGGTGTGCGAGTTGATTATCGTAGCCTATCTTGACGAAAGCCCTTTGCGGGAATTCGGCAGCCAGACTTAAAAAGGCTGCTTCTACAGCTGGATCACCGCTGCCGAGTACCACCAGCTGAATTTCAGCGGCACGGAGTCGCGCGCGCAGAGGTTCGATGGTCAAATCTAAACCTTTCTGATCCCACATCCGCGAAACGATACCGATCATAGCCGTACTAGGTGCTTTCTCTAAACCGCAGGTATGTTGTAGTTCGGCTTTGCATGAAGCCTTACCTGTGAGATCCGTTGCCTGATAGCGCGAGGGGATGAGGGTGTCGCGCGCGGGATTCCAGTCATCGGCATCAACACCATTTAAAATACCTTCGAGGTCAGCTGCGCGGTGTCGGATGACAGGGTCGAGCCCAAAGCCAAATTCTGGGCTGAGTATTTCTTTGGCGTATGTCGGGCTGACAGTCGTCAGTCGGGTTGCATGGAAAATGCCGCCTTTAAGTAAGTTGATGCCACCGAGACACTCGAGGTTATCCTCGCTGAGCAACCATTCTGGCAGCCCAAGCAAATCAATACATTCCGTACCGAAGAGTCCCTGGTGTTGTAGATTATGAATTGTGAGAACAGATGCCGAATGACCTAAAGGCGTTCCGCGTAATACTGTGTTCATGAGCACCGGGGCGAGGGCAACGGTCCAGTCGTGAGCATGGACAACGTCCGGAATCCAATTATCTGCGAGGCAGAGATCGAGTCCTGCACGCGTCAAAAAGAGTGCACGTGCACCCGCATCCAGCCGATCGCCGTAAATTTCAGGTGCCCCGTAGTATTTAGGATGCTCTAAAAAATATACCTTCGGGTTTAGGTCGGCGGCTATTTTAACCCCACAACTGTCGCTCGGCTTTACGCCGACTACGAGGCTCTCGCGGTAAACTTTGAGTAGGCTGGATGATTGAACCGATCCGTATAGCGGGGTGACGATGTGAATGTCATGTCCTAAGGCAGCCAACGCCTTAGCGAGTGCAGCCGTTGCATCACCAAGCCCGCCGGCTTTTGACCAAGGCGCAACCTCCGGAGTCAGAAAAAGTATTTTCATGCTTTTGCTCGACTAGAACCCAAACGATTTAGCAGCGGCACGCAGGCAATTAAGACCAAGAATGTCGCAACCATTGCGGCGTTGCCTGCAAAATCATGCACCGTGCCGAAGGAGGAGAAACCCGCTTGGCCGGGTTCGAGTCCAGCGTAGTCGCAGTCAATGGCCTTGGCCCCATGCGAGCTCACGTACATCGCCAAATAAGTATTTCGAGCAATATTCAGAACGATTGCTGAAAATGCCGATACGCCAATCATGAGAATTCGTCGGATGAATACGCCTGGAAAACTACCTTCAATCCAGAGTGCACCCAAGAAAGCTCCAACGAATATGCAGGCGGAGAGCGAGCGTATGCCTGAACAGGCATCGGCAATTCCCACTTGTTCACCACTCGGAAGGAACACGATAACGTTCGCGCGTAGTGAAATGGTATAACCCCCGATTCGTAATAATCCTGCTACAACTTCAGTTACGAACTCAAGCAGTGGGGCTTTAATCTGGTTATCGACGAGGTAAAGGAATGGTCCCGAAATAATCCATATAGCAGCCGGGAAAAGGCACAATCCGAGGGCGCTCCAACGCATACGACTCGTGGGCTCGGCAGCGTTTTGGGAACGTACGGATAAAAAAGCGAATCCGAGTAGACATCCCATCAAACCAAATGCGATGGCCAGCGTCGATACGGTGCCTGTGCCAAAGATAGCGCGCCAAGCTGAGCCCAGCGCAAACGCGATTAGACAGAAAAATGTTAAGGTACGTGCAAGGTTTAGTAACCAAGGGCGCACAGGTGTACCGGGTAGGGACGTTTCACCTGTGAGTAAGGGGCGTAAGTTTACCCAGCGCTCCCAAAATACGTAGAGTGAAAATACCGGTACAAGATAGCCAAAGGTATAGTCATCTTTTGTGCTCCAGATTGCCCACTGATCCCATGTGGCAAATGCCATCATGACTAAGATGATAAGCCCGAGGCCTAAGGTCTCTCGGCTAATAGGCAGAGAGACTTTACCCTGGTCAGGTGATGCCTCAGCCATTTTTAGAACTTGGGGACAGCGTCGAGCAATGTCCGCGTATAAGGGTGCTGGGGTGAACCAAGAATTTGTTCAGGTGTGCCTTGTTCTACGACCAACCCTTTTTCCATGACTAAGACATGATGGCTAATGTGTTCAACCACTGCGAGGTCGTGCGCGATAAATAAATAGGCAACGCCCAGTTCGTCTTGGAGGTCTTGCAGCAAGTTTACAACCGATGCCTGCACGGAAACATCGAGAGCAGAAACGGGTTCGTCGCAGACAATGAGTTCAGGCTGCACCGCTAATGCACGAGCGATACCAATACGTTGACGTTGCCCGCCTGAGAATTCGTGAGGATGCCGCCGCATCTGCTCGGGTTTTAAACCAACTTTTTTGAGCAATTCGGCACAACGAGCTTCACGGTCAGAACGGTTAAGTTGTGGGAAATGGATTTCAAGTGGCTCTGAAAGAATCCCTAAAATATCTGCGCGAGGATTGAGCGAACCGTAGGGGTCTTGAAATACCATTTGGACCTTCTTGCGCCATGGAAGGAATGCTCGGTTATCCATCTGGCCGATATCGACGCCTTCCCAGATAATTTTCCCAGCACTCACCGGTGCGAGTTTTACAATCGCCCGTCCTGTAGTTGTCTTACCTGAGCCGGATTCGCCTACGAGTCCGACAGTTTTGCCGCGCGGGACGACGAAACTAACCCCATCAACCGCCCGAACAGGGTCAGCTTTACTGAACCAGCCCGCACCCGGTCGTGGGTAGTGGACTTTCAGTCCCTGTACTTCTAAAAGGGTGGAGGTACTCATTTGCGCTGGGTTTCGGACTCACGGAGTGCGTCTTCGAGTGTGGAGAGGCGGCGACGGCGTTGACCAAGGCGAGGGATGCAACCAATCAGACCACGCGTGTAAGGATGCTGGGGTGATCCCATGACTGCCTTGACGCTACCTTGTTCGACGACGCGTCCTTGGTTCATGACAAAGACATTATCGGCCATATTTGCGACGATGCCAAAATTATGGGTAATCAAAAGAATACTCATGCCGCGTTCTTTGCGCAGACGTGCGAGCAGTTCCATGATTTGCTTCTGAATCGTTACGTCGAGGGCAGTGGTAGGTTCATCCGCCACGAGTACCTTGGGGTCGCAAGCCAAAGCCATTGCGATCATCGCGCGTTGTAGCATGCCGCCTGAAAGTTCATGGGGGTAAGAAGCCGCTGCACGTGCTGGTTCACGAATACCAACCGCGTCAAGGGATGCTTCGACAGTTGACTGAACATTCGAAATTTCAGGTCGGTGCGCTTTAACAGCTTCGGCAATTTGAAAGCCCACCGTGTACACGGGGTTCATCGACGTGCCCGGTTCTTGGAAAATATAGGCGATTTGCTTTCCGCGAACTTTGGTTAATTCAGTTTCGCTTAAACCGACCAACTCGCGGCCTTGTAGTTCGACGGACCCCGTAATCATACAGGCAGGCTCGGGGGGAAGAAGACGCGTTAAGGCTAGGGCTGAGACGGACTTCCCGGAGCCAGACTCTCCGACAACAGCGAGAATTTCCCCTGGCGATAGGTCATAGGTGACGCCGCACGAAGCCATAGACTCGACACCTCCGGAACGGAAGGAGACGCCTAGGTTCCGCACGCGGAGCAAGGGTTGTTCTGCCATGTCGAAACCGTAGGAGAGGGAGGGTCGAAGGCAAGGAGATGCGTTAAGCTATCGGTTCGCCTTGCGCGTAGGCTATTGACCCCTTGCATAGGGACTGTGTCGAGCGATACCCCCATGCAAAGGCAGTACCGTGAGTTTCGAGATAAACTCCCGCCCGATGCTGTGCTTTTCTTTCGCTTAGGAGATTTTTTCGAAGTCTTTGGTAAAGACGCTGAAGTCGCTTCACGTATCTTAGGGATAACGCTAACCAAACGGCATGATCAACCCATGGCGGGCATTCCGCACCATGCGGCACCAACCTATGTACAAAAACTGCTCGCAGCTGGCATCAAGGTGGCGATTTGCGATCAAGTTGAACAACCCGTCGCCGGTAAACTCGTCCGACGTGCGTTGACGCGCATCCTTACACCCGGAACTGCCCTCGAAGATTCCCAGCTCGATTCACGAAAGAGCAACTACCTGCTGGCATTGAATTGGGATAAAGCAGGTTGGCATGCGGCGTGGTTAGATGTTTCCACGGCTGACTTTCGTTTAGCTAGCGATATCACCCCCGATCGACTTTTCCCGCACCTACATGCATTGTCGCCCAGTGAAGTCATCTTGCCTGAAGGCTTAGAAGTACCCGATGCCCAAAGCGAAATCTTAGGTCAGTTGTTAGCTGGACGTTCCGTTTCTCGAACGCCGGGATGGAATTTTGATATCAGTGCAGGTGCACGTCTCGTTGGACAGACACTCGCAGTTCATAGTCTTGCGGGATTCGGGCTCGAAGAAACCCATCCTGCCCTGGGTGCCGCGGGTGCTGTCTTAGGTTATGTCACCGATTCGCTCTGTGACCGACCACGTAACCTGACACGCTTAACGGAAGTTCGCTTGGGACAGTCCGTCCTCCTTGATCCTGCGTCTTCACGTAACCTCGAACTCTTCGCCACACAATCCGGACGCCGCGAAGGTTCACTGATTGAAACACTCGACCGTAGTTTAACGCCCGCCGGCGCCCGCTTGCTCGCCCGTTGGCTTGCTGAGCCATCGACAGACCTTGCAGTCATTCGCCAGCGCTCCGATGCCGTAGCTGCTTTC
>CAIYUD010000032.1 GCA_903929325.1 uncultured Opitutia bacterium
ACCCTTTTTGAACGTCCTTAATTCCTACGCGCATCCTCAACTTATCTATACTTTATGAATCCTAAGAAAATACTTATCCCGACGCTCATCGCCCTAGCTGGCCTAGCCGCAACGGTTTGGCTCTACCAAGGTGAACATGTGCATCACGACCATGCACACGAAGGACATGGTGCCCACGAGACAGCGTCCGAGGCTAAAGGGCCGAATCGTGGTCGCTTGCTCAAGTCTACCGACTTCACACTCGAGCTCGCTATCTATGAAGCCGGCGTGCCACCTGAATTCCGCGCCTGGTTTACGAAGGCAGGGAAACCAGTGCAGCCTTCCGATGTGAAGTTGTCTGTGACGCTCATTCGTCCAGGCAAAGTCGAAGACCGCTTTGTTTTTGCTACAGAAGGTGATTTCGCTCGCGGTAATCATGAGGTCGCCGAGCCGCATTCTTTCGACTATGTTATTGTCGCTGAACATGCCGGTGTGGAACACAAGTGGGCATTTGAAGCTCCGGAAATGCAGACAGTGATCTCCGCCGCAGCCGCCGAGAAAGCGGGCGTGAAGGTACAGAAGGCGGCAGCAGCCGAGTTGGATGAGACCCTCGAGGTGTATGGCCGCATTGCGCTGGATCCCGATAGCGTGCGACGTGCCACCGCTCGTTTTGGCGGCGTGGTCATCGAAGCGCGCAAATCGCTTGGGGATACAGTCGTCGCTGGCGAAGTCGTCGCTCGCGTTGAGAACAGTCAAACACTCGTCACCGCCGAAGTGAAGAGTGTGGGTGCGGGTGTGGTGATTGCACGGTCTGCCGCCACCGGCGAGGCTGTTGCGGAAGGCACTGCTCTTTATACGATTGCCAGCCTGGAAAAAGTTTTGGTCGAGCTGGAGATTCCGCGTAAAGATGTCGTGCGCGTACGGGTCGGCCAGAGAGTTATGCTGCAAGGTGAAGAAGGCAGCGAAGCGACCACCGGTGTTATTGCTTCAGTGTCACCGCTTGTGACGGCAGAGACCCAGACGGCTTTGGCACGTGTCATCGTACCGAATCCCGAGGGACGTTGGCGACCTGGAGGTTTCGTGAAGGGTGCCATCTCGGTTGCTACTTTCCGTGCCCCAGTGACCGTCGACGCCTCCGCGATTCAATCACTGTTTAGTTCCACTGTCGTATTTTCACAACACGGAGAACTGTACCAAGCTCGACCGCTCGAGCTCGGGCGTCGCAGTGGCAACCGCGTAGAGGTCCTTAAGGGACTTTCCGCTGACGAGACTTATGTCACCGAAGGCAGTTTCCTAATCAAAGCTGATATCGGCAAATCAGGCGCTTCACATGACCACTGAACCTCTCTCCTGGTTAGAACGAGTCCTAAAGGGCTCGATCCGTCATCGGTGGCTCGTGCTACTGGTCACTCTCGTGATGGCGCTCGTCGGTATACACAACTACCGCAGTCTGCCCATCGACGCGGTCCCAGATATCACCAACGTACAAGTACAGGTTAACACCGAGGCACCGGGTTACTCGCCGCTCGAGGCTGAGCAACGGATTACATTCCCGGTAGAGACTGCGATGGCAGGTCTACCCAAGCTCAGTACCACGCGTTCAATTTCGCGCTACGGTCTTTCACAAGTGACCGTGGTCTTTGAAGACGGCACCGACATCTATTTCGCCCGACAACTCGTCAACGAGCGCATCCAACAGGTGCGCGCACAGTTACCCGCGAAGATTCAACCCACCATGGGCCCTATCGCGACAGGGCTCGGGGAGATCTTTATGTACACGGTCGATGCCAAGCCCGGGGCTCGTCGTGCCGATGGTCAGGAATGGACATCGATGGATTTACGCGAGGTGCAGGACTGGGTTGTTCGGCCCCAGTTGCGTAACTTAAAAGGCGTGACCGAGGTTGATACTATCGGTGGATTCGAGAAGCAGTTCCACGTCACTCCATGGCCAGATAAGTTGCGCATGCATGGAGTCACCTTGAAGGACATCATGGAAGCTCTCGGTCGGAATAATGAAAATGTTGGTGCGGGTTATATCGAACGTCACGGCGAGCAGTACCTTATTCGTATTCCGGGTCAGCTTAATGGTATCGAAGCGATCAGTCAGGTGGTCGTGGCAGAGCGTGCAGGAGTCTCTTTGCGCGTGAAGGATGTCGCAGAAGTCGGCCTCGGACGCGAACTACGAAGCGGTGCTGCCACTGAGAACGGACGAGAGGTCGTGCTCGGTACCGTCTTCATGCTCGTTGGCGAAAACTCACGCGAGGTTTCGACCCGTGTGGCGGAAAGCCTAGTGAAAATTAACGAGAGCTTACCCGAAGGCATCGTCGCCCAGGCTGTTTACGATCGGACGAGTATCGTCGACAGTACGATTCGCACTGTCAAAGCCAACTTACTCGAAGGCGCCTTACTCGTCATCTTCACACTCTTCCTTTTTTTAGGTAATCTGCGTGCTGCCCTGATCACTGCGGCGGTCATCCCGTTGTCGATGCTCTTCACCATCACGGGCATGGTCACCAATAAGGTCTCGGGGAATCTCATGAGTCTCGGGGCGCTCGACTTCGGTCTCATCGTGGATGGTGCTGTCATCATTATTGAGAATTGTCTGCGTCGTTATGCGAAGGAACAGGGTAGGCTTGGCCGACTGTTAACCCGCGAGGAACGTCTCAATTTAGCCTTTGAGGCCACACGCGAGGTGCGTTCGGCAACGATGTTTGGCGAGCTCATCATCGCCATCGTCTATATCCCCATCTTCGCCCTCAGCGGCGTAGAAGGAAAGATGTTCCACCCGATGGCCTTCACTGTCGTTGCTGCGTTACTCGGAGCGATGATTCTCTCGATCACATTTGTGCCAGCAGCTGTGGCAATCTTTGTCACGGGTAAGGTCTCTGAGCATGAGAACGCAGCCGTACGTGGGGCTAAGTTTGTTTATCTCCCAGTATTGCGTCTGCTGATGCGAGCACGCACGACTGTTGTTGCCGCCAGTGTGGCTATCGTTGCCGTGGCATTAGCAGCCACGACTCGCTTGGGTAGTGAGTTTATGCCAAGTTTAGATGAGGGCGACATTGCCCTTCATGCCTTGCGGATACCTGGGACGAGTCTCTCTCAAGCCATCGAGATGCAATCTGTACTCGAGGCCCGCCTGAAGACTTTTCCTGAGGTCGACAATGTAGTCAGTAAGATTGGTACGGCGGAAGTCGCTACCGACCCGATGCCACCGAGCGTTGCGGATATTTATGTCATGCTGAAGCCACGCACGCAATGGCCTGACCCTCGCAAGCCGAAGGCCCAACTCGTCACTGAGATCGAGTCTGCTGTGCAAACAATTCCCGGTAACAACTACGAGTTCACGCAACCTATCCAGATGCGTTTCAATGAACTTATTTCGGGCGTACGAACCGATGTCGCCGTTAAAGTTTATGGAGATGATATCGAAGTGATGCTGAATTCCGCCGAGCAAATTGAGTCTATCTTGAAAGAGATCCCGGGAGCAGCGGATGTGAAGGTCGAGCAGACCACGGGACTTCCCATGCTCACTGTTAAACTGGATAGAGCTTCGCTTGCGCGTTATGGATTAACCGTCGACGATGTTCAGCAGCTCGTCTCCACGGCTCTAGGTGGGACATCTGTCGGCGAGGTCTTCGAAGGTGATCGACGTTTTGAAATCGTTGTACGTCTACCTGAAAAGATTCGTACAGATGTCGAAGGATTGGGCGAACTACCTGTGCCGTTGCCTCTTCGCTCGGCATCAACAACCCGCTCATTCATCCCGTTGCGCGAGGTTGCAGTCATTGAGATGGTGCAAGGACCGAACCAAATCAGCCGCGAAAATGGTAAGCGGCGTATTGTTGTGACAGCTAATGTGCGCGGTCGGGACCTCGGCTCGTTTGTTGCCGAAGCTCAACGTAGCGTGAGGGCAGCTGAAGTCGCACCGCCTGGCTACTGGGTAGAATACGGCGGAACCTTCGAGCAACTTATCTCGGCGAGTAACCGACTTATGATTGTGGTTCCGGCTGCCTTGCTTCTGGTATTCGGCCTTCTTTACCTCAGCTTCCGGAGCATCAAGGACGCCTTGCTTGTTTTTAGTGGTGTACCGCTTGCACTCACGGGTGGCGTCGCTGCGCTTTACCTGCGTGACATTCCTTTTTCAATCAGCGCAGGGGTGGGCTTCATCGCACTTTCAGGCGTCGCCGTGCTCAACGGTCTCGTG
>CAIYUD010000033.1 GCA_903929325.1 uncultured Opitutia bacterium
AGCTCCATCGCACGAATGGCATGAGCGCGGTGCAAGGCGTCTTGTGTACCAATGACACAGACATCGCCAAGTTTACCGGTAGCAAAAAGTGCATCGGCAGACGCAAAGCCCTGAAAAGCTCCCTTGGCTTTTTGACGGACAACTTCGACGCGTTCGGCAACAGGGTCAGCACCGGCGACGACGGTGTAGCGATCTGTCATCTCTGCCGCGATTGTCGCATACGTCCGCGCGCGCGATCCACAGCCACAAAAAACTAGTGAGAGGACGGACATGGGTTTATTAAAAGCGGGAAGGGGCAAGCGGGAAGCGGGAAAGTTAAGCCGAGACTAAAGACTAAGGACTAACGACTAAAGAATAGAAGAACTGAACAGCGGAACGGCTACATAACTAAACGGCTAATCAGCTAACCAGCCATCTAACTAACACCGCTAGTACCGCTAACACCGCTCACACCGCTAAGCTTCAGTTATCCAGCAGGCTGTCGTTAGAAAGTTGTCCTTCGGTGGCGCCCTCTTGGGGATTCGAACCCCAGTTGCACGGATGAAAACCGTGTGTCCTGACCGGGCTAGACGAAGAGGGCGTCCGAAGGAACGGCAACATAGGAAGCCCGAAGGGGTAAGGTCAAGCCTGAGACAAGGAGGGTTTAGCCAAACTCAGTGGCTGCCTAATGCTCGATAGCACGAGCGCCCAATAATCCTTCGGATTGTCTAATACTCGCTACGCGAGTGAGAGAAGCCGGCCAGTCAGCTGGTTAGCTGCTCTGTCTTTCTTTAGTCCTTAGTCTTTAGTCTCTCTTCCGCTAACCCGCCATCTAACTAACACCGCTAGTACCGCTAAAACCGCATATGGCTTTAGCCGGTTAGCTGATTGGCTGCTCCGTCTTTCTTTAGTCCTTAGTCCTTCAGCTTTAGTCACTCTTAGAACCTCTTCCGGTAGCCGAATTGGAATGCGGTCGCATTACCTTCTGAAGCTTGATCGAAGCGGATGCTCACGGTGTAAGTGTCCTCAGGGCTTGGGCCAAAAGTAAATGTCGGCGCAACTGAGAAACCAGAACCAGGAAGAATGCGCTGCTCGTTGCTGAACTTTGCGAGGCCTTCATCCGGTATACCGGAATTAAAGGTCGCCGTGTCACCTGAAAGCTGAGCGACATAAGCCACATCCAGTGCGAGACGGTAGCGCCAGCTACCGCTGGTGCTCACCCAGCTGTGCTGAATGCCGGCGCCGAATGTCGCTGTGGCTTCATTCAGTGTCGCATCATCAACGGACAATGCATCGGCTTTGCCTTTTTCGGAGAGGCTCGAGAGCTTCGTCGATGAAACTTCCAGTTGTGCGTATGGCGTGACTGAGAGCGATGTGTCGATGGCTGAAGCGGTCGAGGCACGAACCCAAGCCGAGAGCGAAGTCGCTGAAGGCGAAGATGTGTTATTCCCGCCGAATACTGAGTTGCGCGTCAAATCACCCGAGAACGACGCGAGGCTCGCGCCTGCATCAAGAGCCAAGGTGCGCTTATCTGTCATCGTGCCGCCAAAGGCGCCGATGCGGAAGCCATTCGAATTCGCGGTGGTTGAGGCATTGCTACCTTTCGATTTATCGATGCTGAAGCTGAAGCCAGCATAGCCATCGAAGCCAATGTCGCGAATGAAGCCAGCGGTGGCGCCGGTGATCGAAGCCGTAGGGCCATTATCAACATCGGTCTTTCCGCTGGTGACATCGAAGAACCATTGCGAGGTCTTGACGGAGCTGCCGGCCATGTCGAAGCGACCTGTCTCTAATCGGCGAGCAATCAAATCTTGCTCAGCGCGCTGACTTGCAATGATGCCTGTGGCAAAGGCGGCCTGACCGCGTGGCACGAAGTTCTCCAGCGCAGCACGCAGATCCACGTCATTTAAAGTCGCGAGGCGGGCGCCGAGTGCAGTGAAGCTGCTTGCGCGGTCGGAGCGCCAATCACCACCACCAAGATCAACGAGGTCAACTTGTGTGATGTCTTTCGCCCAATCAATTACATGTGAATCGACGGTGCTGAATTCATATTCGGCACGATCGCGAACTACGTAGACGGCAACTTCGCCAGCAACCGCCAGCGAATAGAGTGTGTCTTGGGTGTCATCGGCATTACCGAGAATACCATCGAGGCCGCCTTGCAGTTGTGTCGGGTAAACAAGCAACGTGCGCAGCGGAACCGCGTCTGTGGATACGACTGCGGCAAAGCGTGGATCTTCGCCGACTGCACCAGAAGTTCCGTAACTTGCGGACCCGGCGGAGACGGTATCCATGAAGAGAACGTGGCGACGGCCGAAGTAAATTCCTGGGCCGTAACGTGAAAGTTCAAGACGGCTCGCGCCGCCAGAGTTAAGCGTGGCACTGCCCGAGAAGAGGACGGTGTCTTCGTCTGTGTAAGAGAGCTCGGCGTCGATAGTGCCCGTGTTTACAAAATTAGCCGCGTAGATTGTCCCGGGCGAATACCCTGTTTCCAGTCGGCCGTTATTGGTGAGGGTACCTGCAAAGCTACCGTCGCCACGAAGAATACCATTCACGCCGATGACACCATCGCCCGCGATAAAGATACCGCCATCCCACGTCGTTGCATGGGCGGTGCCAAGGGTGAGCACACCGTTGACCGTGAGATTACCAGTGATTTGTTGTCCAACTTCTCCGGTCGTAGGATTGATTGTGCGTGCTAACTGCGCCGTCACATTGCTGCCGACGGTCAGGTTGCCGATAACATAGCCCGAGAGTGCATAGGAAGCGGAGCCGCCCGTTGCCGAAAGTTGCAGGCCACCAAAGGCACCTGGGGCACCCGGTGTCGTTGCAATATTCGCTAAGTTAAGTGTGACGGATCCGGTGGCGACTACGTCGAGCAATCCGCCGTCGAGGCGAATCGGCGTATTTTCTAAGACAGAAACGCTCGTCAAGTTAACCGTCAGACGAGACCCGGATCCAAGGATGAGTGTTTCAATCGCTGCGGAGCTTAAAGTCGTCGTCGCAGCATTGGAGCCAGCGGTGAGGTCGATGTCTGTGCCGTTACCGAGCAAGACGTAACCAGAGCCAGTAATTTGTCCGGTATAGTTATTGCCTCCGCCAGTGATGACGAGCGTCGCACCATTATCGAGAGCGACAGCTTTCGTGTTGTTGGCAGAGACGCCCAACTTGCCGTCATCAACCGTAACTGTGCCCGCGTAGCCGCTAAGGTTGCCGCCGTTCGCGGTGTAATTTAAAAGCCCAGCACCAAAGATTGTGAGGTTGGCTGAGCCGACCAATGACCCAGCGAATTCGGTGTCGGTGTCCTGGAAGATATCGAGGTAAGGGAGGCTTGAGAGATCCAGCGTGGAGCCCGCTTCCGTGGCGATGCCGGTGATTGAGGTAAAGCCTGTGTCCAACTTAAGTGTAACGCCGGTACGCACGGTGGTGAGACCATTGTAGCCCGTCGTGCCCGAGCCATTCGGCGTCAGGGTAATCGTGGGAGTGTTTGTGCTCGTACGACTAAAGACAACCGATCCCGATCCGGCGAAATTGCCGACGCCGAAGGTGGCGCTATTCGTCGCACGGTACTCAAAGACCGCATTGTTTGAGAGCGCGACAAGCGGGGCACGTGCATTGCCGAGGGCGGTTTCTGAAACAATCAGTGTGCCTGCGCCGACATTGATAATCGTGCTGACAGAGGTAAGGTTCGACCCGGAGAGGTCGACGGTTCCTGCGCCCGACTTAGCAATATAACCTACGCCTGTGATGGCCACGCCGACATAGCTGTCGACAACACCTGTATCCGCAAAGAAGCGGAGAGTTGCGCCGGACTGTACTTCAATGTTGGCGGAGCCGAGACCAGCCTTCGAAGCTTCGAGCTCTCCGGCTTGGACAATAATTGTGGAAATCTCGTTCGGTGTCGCCGCAGGGCGTAAGAACGTGAGCTTACCTGTACCAATCTTGGTGATGACAGGGTTGCCGACAATTTGTGCAGCGAAGTTATTGGTGACACCCGTCGAAGCTCCAAGGCTCAACTGGGTCGCAGGAACTAATGCGTTAATCGTGGCACCGGATGTGCCGACGACGTTGGCCAGGGTTTGGCTCGCACCGTCCGCGATGAAGAGCGTGGCTCCGTCGCTGATACTGACAAGCTGAGCGGATGCTAAAGCATTCGTCGCGGAGATGGTTAAACTGCCCGCATTGATTTGGACGTTGCCGGTGAACCCAGGGTTAGCCGAGACCAACAGCATGTCGGCTACGCCGATTTTTACGAAGTTGCCACCGCCAGTGATAAGGCCGCTGAAGCTCGTCGCTGATGCAATGTCGGCGGTGAATGTCGCACCCGTCGCAATATTAAGATTGCCGACCGGAGCAGTCGCCACGCGAAGGCCACCCTGCTGCACATCGGTTAACCCTGTATGAAGGAGCGAACCGGTTGTCATCGTTAAGGTGCCTACACCTGTCTTGACGAAACTGCCTTGTCCGAAGGTGGTGCCAGCCCACGAGAGATCCGTTGCAACTTTCGCGATGAAGGTCGCCCCGAGCGCAATACTTGCGTCTCCCTGGTTGGTTACACCGACGGTTGAGCCCTGA
>CAIYUD010000034.1 GCA_903929325.1 uncultured Opitutia bacterium
CGTTACTGAATCGCCTGACCGGCGCCGACGTATTTGCGGCTAATCAATTGTTTGCGACCCTCGATCCGACCACCCGCCGACTTAGCCTACCATCGGGACGGATCTTACTCTTAACCGATACGGTCGGATTTGTGCGCAGACTCCCCCACCGTCTCGTCGAAGCCTTTAAAGCGACACTCGAGGAATCGCTGCAAGCCGATGTACTTTTGCATGTCGTGGACCTCGGCTCGCCCGAACGCGAACGCCATGCAGCCACGACACTGGAGGTGCTCAAAGAAATTGGTGCCGGCGATCGACCGGTCTTAACAATACTTAATAAGGCAGATCTCTTGACGGATCCGTATGACCGCGCCGAAGCCCTCGCCCAACACCCTGGCTCTATCCTTATTAGTACACTGACGGGTGAAGGTTTAGACAAACTCGCCACACGACTCGAAGAACTTGCCGCAGAGCATGACAAAGAAATGGTCCTGCTCATTCCCCATGATCGCTACGACTTGGTTGCGCGCATTCACCAAAATGCGACGGTCATCGAATCGAAGACCTTGGACGCGGGCACCCGCCTTGTTGCCATTATTCCAGAAAGATTACGCACTACGGTCGAACCTTTCGCCCTACCAATTTGAAGTCGCCTCGAAACCTACGACTCATCTAGGTGTTATACCTGCAACCAACCATGAACCGCGCCCTCCTCCCCCTCGCTTTTGCTGCCCTCGCTCTCGCTGAAGGTACCACACCTGCGAAGCCCGCAACAGCACCTGCGACTACGCCTACACCCACCAAGACAAGTGGACCAGTAAGTGAGCGTGAAAGAATTTATAACGAAAAGATTGCTCCGCTTATGGAAAAATCCTGCGTCGGCTGCCATAATGCAAAGAAAGCCAGAGGACATTTCCGCGCAGACAGTTTAGCAGGCCTCGTTAAAGGCGGCGAAGATGCCGGCGAAGGAATTTCATGGGGTAAGCCCAAAGAAAGTTCGGTCTATCTTTTAGCAGCCGCTAACCGCAGCGAAAAATTAGCTATGCCCCCGAAGAAGAGCGATAAGCCTGCGCTCACCCCTGCGGAGCTCGAGACCTTGAAGATCTGGATTGAGACTTCGAAATAATCGCTAGTTTCGGTCAATTAAAAGGCCCCAAGGTGTTGCAACTTTGGGGTCTTTTCATTGTCTGAATCCTGTGCTTTACCCTTTGGCGCATTCTATCCGTTGGGCATGCCTTCTAGGCATACTACTCGGTGGCTCTACGTATGCTGCCTCAAGCGATACTATTGATTTCAATCGCGACGTCCGCCCCATCCTTAACAACAAGTGCATGGGGTGCCATGGAGGTGTACGTCAAGCTGGTGGCATCTCTGTTCAGTACCCCGAAGATATTCTCGGCAAAGGTAAGTCGGGGGAAATTTGCGTGGTCCCTGGCAAGCCCGAGGCCAGCGAGTTAATCAGGCGTATAGTGACAACCGATCACGACGATCGGATGCCGAAAGAAAAACCGCCGCTCAGTCAGGTAGAAATCGAAATCCTAACACGTTGGGTCACTCAAGGTGCCAAGTGGGGTGATCACTGGGCGTTCATTGCCCCAGAGGCAACGGCCACTCCCTCCGTTAAAGAAAAGAATTGGCCGACCAACCCGATCGATAACTTCGTTCTCGCGCGCCTTGAATCGGAAAAGTTAACGCATGCCGTTGCTGCGGATAAAGCCACCCTACTTCGACGTGTCACCTTAGACCTCACTGGACTCCCGCCGACACCTGAGGAATTAAATAACTTCTTAACCGATACATCAGCGAATGCCTACGAACACGTGGTCGATCGCTTACTGGCTTCGGCGAGGTTTGGCGAACGCTGGGCGACCATGTGGATGGACCTTAGCCGGTATGGTGACACCAAATCACTCGGACACGACGGAACGCGCGATATCTGGCCTTACCGCGATTGGATTATCGCCGCCTTCAATAGTGATATGCGCTGGGACGACTTTATTGTGCGTCAGATGGCTGGGGACATGCTCCCCGAGGGCCAACAAGACCTCATCGCTACCGGTTTCCACCGTCTGACCAAAAATAACGACGAAGGGGGAACCATTGATGAAGAGTACCGTATCTACGCGGTCATCGATCGCGTGAATACAACTTGGACTGCTTTCATGGGTGTACAAATGGGCTGCGTGCAATGCCACGGGCACCCTTACGATCCCATCCGCGCCAAAGAATACTACGGTAGTTTCGCCTTCCTTAATCAATCGGAAGACTCGGATAAAGATGACGACCGCCCAACCATTAAGATCGCTGAGAAGCCCGACGAAGTCGCACGCATTACCCAGCTGATTGCCCAAACCCAAGCACTCATCACCAGCAAAGGCCAATCGGATAAACCCATTCAATGGACAGTCGGTAAACCTACACGTGTTACTAGCAGCGCGAAAGACACGATGCTCGCCACTGCAGCCAACGGACTCGTCACAGTGACCGGTAAACGCGAACCAACGTCCGTCACCGAGATTACGCTACCTGCACCGAAGTCACAAAATCTCTCAGCGATTACTTTGCATACGGGTAATCCGAAAAAGGCCGGCGCGGCATCCGGACGTCACCC
>CAIYUD010000035.1 GCA_903929325.1 uncultured Opitutia bacterium
CCAACGTGGATCATGAAGTACCGCGAGCGTCTCTTCAACCGTCAGACCATGCGTCTTCGCCTGATTAAGATTGGCGGCAGTATGATTAGCCCACGCTGCGCGTTCGGCAGCCGTTGCGCGCTCAGCTCGCGCATGGGGCACCTGCATACCAACTAAGTGAGTCCAAACACCTTCGAGATGGAAGACGCTCTGCACGGGTGCGAGCAGATCAGTCTCCGCAACCAGTGTCGGACCATTTTCGCCATAGAAGTCGACCCAGCGCTGAGCACCGTGCAAGGCAACGTGTTTATGACAGTGCTTCCAGAAAGGCGTATTCAGTCGACGGTTGAATCGATTGAACCTTCCACCTACGGCTTGATCGGTATCGCTGCTCTCGGTGCAGCCTTCATTGCCCGTCGTCGTAAGTTAAAAACCGCGTAAGCTAAATTATATGACGGTTTAAAAACTCATCCTCACCGGTGGGTTTTTTGTTTGGACCAAAATTTAACGGACACGCGGGAAAAGTAATATAGACAGAAAAATAGTGAAGCGTGACGGACTGGCTGCGCTTCGCTCCGGACCTTCGGCCCGATGTCTGTTGAGGGAGACTAAAGGCGAATGACTAAGGACTAAAGAGTAGCCCAAATGCGGAGCTGCCAGATAACCTGACATGGAAGACTTTAGTCGTTAGGCCTTAGTCTTTAGTCTCTTCTAAAATTGGCGGAGAGGGAGGGATTCGAACCCCCGGAACCTTGCGGCTCGCCTGATTTCAAGTCAGGTGCAATCGACCACTCTGCCACCTCTCCGTCCGAGCATGTTGAGAAACTATTGGACGGACTCCAAGCAGAATGCCCCAGATTTAAATAAGGGATAGGCGGGCTTTTCGTCAGAAGCATCGCTGGCAATTTAGCGCAATGAAACCTGCCCTGCGTGCGCCCCTACCCTTTCCCGTGGCTGAGCGAGCCATTCAGCGGATATGGGCTGAAGGTCGCTGTCTCCTACCCGCCCAGACTGCCTCAGGCTTAACTCTCGAAGTTATTTATCCAGGCAAATGGAATCGGCTGGGTGGGCCTGATTTCTTGGATGCCGACATTAGCCTAAATGGAATTCGTCGACGTGGTGACATCGAATGTCACCTCCACGCTAAAGACTGGAATCATCACGGTCATACTCATGACCCAGCGTATCGTAATGTCATCCTGCACGCTGTTTTGTTCGAACCCATCACGCCCATTCTTACGTCGGACGGAATTGAGCCCGAATCCCTACACTTACTTCCACTGCTCCCCGAAGATCTTGAAAGTATTGCTGAGTCTGATGCCTTAATGGAACTGCGCGGAAATGCACCGCAGCTAACCGAACTCATTCGAGTCGGAAATCCACACCTCCAGAGAGATCTACGGCGGAGAGCCTCCGAGCGCTTTGAAGCTAAATCACAATGGCTGACTCAACGACGTGCAAAGCTCGGTTGGCATGACAGCCTACACTGCGCAGTGCTCGAGTGCCTCGGTCAGGGCGGCAACCGCGCCCCCATGGCAGAACTCGCCCTGCGTCATAGCGCGGAATCCTTTGCAATGTCAGACGCAGCGGAACTCTACCTTGAACAATCCGGGCGATGGAAACTGCGTGGCCTTCGTCCTGCAGGCCACCCCCAACGTCGCATTGAGCTCTATGGGAATTTGTGCCGACAGAGACCACAGTGGCGGGAGCATGTTGTGCGATGGCTAAAAGATATCCCTCAAAAGGATGCAACGCGGCGCGGCCTCATTGATGGTATCTTTGGAGCCATGCTCCCTGAAGGACTTGCAGACATGGTGGCAACCGACGCGATTCTGCCGTTGTCAGAAGACGTCCAAGCAGCCCTTGAAACATGGCTCGAATGGCCAGCTGGCTTACGACCTGATGAATTAGAGGACGTGCGCCAACGCCTCGGCTTCGAAGGCCGTGCTCGCAACTGGCAAATCCAAGGCATTCTCCACACCCTTGGTAGAGGTGGTAAAGGTTAGCGCGATGTCATCGCACGCACCTTCACAAGCGATGTCGCCAAACGATCCACTTCTTCTTCCGTGTTATAAAAGGCAAAGGAAGCACGCACTGTACCAGGAATTCCGAGAACTTTCATCAAAGGCATACAGCAATGATGGCCAACGCGAACGGCAACTGCATCGGCATCGAGCAACATGCCAACATCGTGGTGGTGCGCACCGTCGATTAAGAAAGAGATAACCGACACCTTTTCACTGGCTTCACCCACGATACGAAGCCCTGGAATTGCCCGGAGCTTTTCCGTCGCACTTGCCAGCAGCTGCTGTTCGTAAGCGTGCGCAGATGGACGCAGCTTCGTGACGTAATCCAGGGCAACAGCGAGGGCAATGGCGCCGGAGATATGTGGTGTGCCCGCTTCGAAGCGCTCAGGCGCAGGACGATAGGTCGTACCGGCAAAATCAACCTTCTGGATCATGTCGCCGCCGGTTTGGTACGGAGGCATTTGATCAAGCAACTCAGGTCGGCCCCAAAGTACGCCGATACCAGTCGGACCACAGACTTTATGTCCTGAGAAACAGAGGAAGTCGCAACCAAGTGCCGTCACATCGACGTCAAAGTGGCTCGCCGACTGACACGCATCAATCAAGACCGTGGCACCAACCGCTTTCGCTAAGCGTGTCATTTCCACCACTGGGTTTACTGTGCCCAATGCGTTCGACACGTGGACGAAGGAAGCCATGCGCGTCCGCGGTGAAAGTAACTTGGCGAATGCCGCCATGTCGACTTCGCCCGATGCGGTAATCGGACAAACAACCACGCGGGCACCCGCACGCTCGGCCGCAACCTGCCAAGGCACAATATTGGCATGATGCTCCATCGCTGTGAGCAGAATCTCGTCGTTAGGCTTTAAGTGCGCACGCCCCCAACTATCGGCAACCAAGTTAATCGCTTCGGTCGCACCACGGACAAAAATAACCCCACGGGTATCCGGTGCATGCAAGAAACGTGCGACGGATTTGCGTGCAGATTCGTAAGCGGCAGTCGCTTCTTCGCTCAGACGGTAAACACCACGGTGAATATTCGCATGCTGTTCACGATAATAACGCGCGATAGTATCAATAACACACTGAGGTTTCTGGGAACTCGCCGCACTGTCTAAGTAGGCCAAAACA
>CAIYUD010000036.1 GCA_903929325.1 uncultured Opitutia bacterium
CATTCTCCACACCGATCAAGCAGAAGTAAGTTCCGTCGGTATTCTCGCAGGTGCAGGCAGCGTCGTAAAGACGGGTGCCGGCAGCCTCACGATTATCAATGAAGCCAGCCTAACGGGAGACTTCACTGCCGCAGGCGGCCGCACGATCCTTGACAGTGCCGGTGGGCGCGCTCTGGCATCTGTTGCCAGTGTGAATCTCGCAGGCACTATGGATGTGACGGATGCAACAGGCTCAGATGTTACTTCGTTAAATAATTTTTCCCGACGTGGACTTTTCGTGCGCTACCTCGAAGCGCGCGTTGACATTAATGCCGACGGCGCCCTCGAGACGATTTACAAACAAGCATTCTCACCTGATGTTGGTACGCACATTGTAACGCAGGCTGTGGATGGTACTTGGTCTGAAACATCGTCCACCGGCGCAGAATTAGAAATTCGCCAAGATCAGCTCATCCATAATTTCCAATCCAACTTCGCGCTTAAGGCTGCACCGAGCACGACAACAACTGTGGGCGGTATCACCCGCGGTACCGCTGCTTCTGCGATTCAAGCGGCCGCGGACAGTTTAGGTAAAGGTGAAGCGGTCATTGCCGGAACAGGTGTCGGCTCAACCATCTACCTCAACGGCAAAACGCTGACCATTTCTCAAGAGGCTGGCCGTGACGGATTCTACGAAGGCACCATCCTCGGAAACTTCAATTACAGTGCATCGGTCGCTGCGACTGGCACGACGCTTACCACGAAGAGCTTCCAAATTATTTTCGATCAGACGCCTGGTTTCGGCACATACCAACTTAACCTCACCGATGCGGGCAGCCAAACGTTCCTCACGGACGCAATCACGGTCGGCTCCGCAACCGAGCTGCAAAATACTATCGCTGATACGCTCGGTCTTGCCAGTTCAGCCGTCTCAGTCACCGCCGACACTTCAGGCGTATTGGGTGAATTAGTTTATAACATCACGCTTAACTCAACAACCGCCGGCATCACCAGTGCTGCGAATCTGAATTCTGGTAAAGTGGTTCTCTCTGGAACGACCGATGCCGCGAAACTCGCCCTAACATTGGCGCCGAGCAATATGGCCGAAATCGAAGTTTCGAAAGGTCAGCTGGTGGTTAACGCCCAGGCCCTCGGAACTTCCCGCGTTAATATCTCCACGGGTGAATTAGAAATTTTCCAAAATGATGCTGCCTCGCTCGATGCGACGCTCATCGGCAGCGGTGTACTTCGCGTGGTAGCTTCGGCGCTCATCGATAACGGTAGCGGCACCCTTATCGAAATTAATTCTTCAGGAAATATTGGTACGCTCAATTTTGCCCGCCAACAGCGCCAGTTCACCGGCTCACTCGTGGTTAACGACGGCGTCAACATTTCCCTTTCCAACGACGTCGGCCTCATCAACGACACGCTCATCAATGCGAGCGCTATCACGCTTGATGGCGGTACGTCGGGTGTGGGCTCTACGCTTTCATTTAACAATACCGACCAAGTCGTCCGCAATTTGTCGGGCGACGCACTTTCCTCGGTTGATCTTGGCCGTGGCACCATGACGCTCGACGTCACCAGCTCCAACCGCGTCTTCCTTGGTTCCATCACGGGTGTCGGCAGTGTGATTAAGACAGGCAGCTCCACTTATAATTTACGCGGCAACGGTAGCGATGACTATACAGGTGCCACTGTTGTTAAGGGCGGCGCTATCACGCTCGGCTCCAGTAATTCCTTACGCAAGAGCTCCGCATTTATTCTCGCCGCAGGGACCACCATCAATGCCAACGGTCAGTCACAACAAATCGGCGCGCTCTTTGGTCGCGCCGGCAGCACGATCCAAATGGGTGCTGGAACATTGACGGTTGGTTTTACCACAGGTCGCTACAGCGAACTTGGCCAACTCTTTGCAACCGCAGGTGCGGAGACTCAGCCACTTAGCCATAACTACCTAGGTACAACGGACGCGCTCGAGCTCTACGCTCTCCCAGGATACGGTGTCTCCGGTTCTGCTGATTTTGATCGTACGGCGCTACGCTTAGGCTCGAGTAGTTTTGAAGCAGGTCTCGAAGCTCAGTTTGCTGCTGGCAACTTGCGCATGCGCGACCAGACCTTGCTCTACATTGCACGTGTGCTGGGCGATGTCGCCATCGATAGTAACGTCGACGGCGTTATCACGGGCACTGAAATTCTCGCCGCCAGCGCTAACTCCGCTAACTTCACTTTCGCTGGCGTGATTAGTGGCACGGGTGCCGCGCAGACAGTTCGCTACGGCACCGTTAATAAATCCATCAAGGTGTCCGTTAATAAAACCGGTCTTGAGGAATTATTCCTTTCAGGAGCAAACACCTTCACGGGTGCGCTCGTTATTCGTCAAGGCCGCGTACAGGTTGATGCAGGCTCGCTTGCCACGGGTGCAGAAGTTTACGTGCTTAAGAACAGCGGCACTATCGACCTCGATGGCGATGGCGTTATCGATGCCGTCGATTTAAACGCAGATACTATTCTGGATGGCGTCGATGTGATTGTAAATGGAGCGATCGACGACAATGACCGCCTCTTCGATGGCACACTTTCCGTTAACGTTGCCGACGTCAACACGACCGCTAACTGGTCGAACGTCATTCAAGGCGATGGCAATTTTGCCAAGACTGGCGCAGGCACGCTTGTTCTCGATCCAACTGCTGCGCAATACACCGGCACGACAACTGTGCTACAAGGCACGCTCGATCTAACGCTGGTTGAAACCGCAGCGAACTCGGGTATCGCTACCCTTGGTGATATTGCTGTCTCGGCTGGCGGCCGCATTCTCTTGCGCACACCCGCTGCCTTTACTTCCAGCAGTAGCATTAGTTACGTCGCCGCCAATGGACTTGCGGGCGCAGGATCGTTTACAAAGGCAGGCCTTGGCACGTTGGTTATTTCTGGAAACAAGATTCAATTAACGGGATCGGTTGATGTCGCTGAAGGTGTACTCGCCGTCGACACCTTGCCAAATCTCGGCGTGCTCAGCGCCATCTCGGTTGCCGAAGATGCTGAGTTTCGTCTCACCTTGGTCACTGGTGAATACGTTACGCTTAAGTCCGACGTCACCGGCGCAGGCCTCTTTAACCGTTTAGGTTCCGGCACCCTCGTCTTTGATCAAGATCCAGTTCCAACGCTTCCGCTCATCTCCGCTTCCGGGTTCACCGGCACACTTCGTCTCGCGGGCGGCGCAACCGTCATAGCTCTCCCTGGCTCCTTCCCGAATGCGCACATTGAAGTTCTCAATGCGGGCACGTCGCTGAATTTAAATCCAGGTAACTATGCCTTCGCAGGGTTAACTGGCGAAGCGGGTACATTCTTTAACCTCACGGCTTCAACGACGCTCACACTGACCGTCGCGGATGCATTACAAACCGATACCTACGCCGGCACTTTCACAGGATACGGTGATTTGATTAAGCTCGGCGCCGGCACGCTCCGTTTAGCGCCTGCCCCAGGCACTGGCACCAACCACCTCGGAGATATTTTAGTTTCCGCAGGGACGCTTACCGCAACGCGTGCGGGCCTCGGTGATTCGCTATCTGTTACGGTTGCCCTGGGCGCGACCCTTCAGCTGGAAAGTAATTTAACCTGGTCAGATCGTACACAGCCCGCACCAACTGAAATCACTTACAGTCCTTCAATCACCGGCGCCGGCACGCTTTCGAAATCCGGCACGGGCGATATTCTTCTCGATGGTGTTGGAACATTACCTACGGGAGGCATCTTTGTTCATAACGGCACCCTCATTGTCGACGATCGGCGCGTTGGGAGCTCTATTCCTACAGTGTCCGTCGACGCTCCAGGAACATTTGAACTTCTACTCACCGGCAATCGTAGCCTCACGAATCAAGTTACGGGTGCCGGCGGCTTTAGCGTTAGCGGCGGCTATTTGCTGACGGTTCTGAATCAACCTCTCTACACAGGCATCACTCAGTTGCGCAGCGGTGCAGATCTCGCTTTCGACGGCTCGTTGACTAACCCGCTCGTTCATGGCTTGGCGGCCGATGCTTCCGACAACATCGTCTACCTTAATCCAGGTGTAACGTTAACCATCGATCAAAACACGGCGGCAAGCTTCGCCGGCCAATTCTCGGTTACGGGTGGTAGCGCCAATCTGGTGATTCAAGGTACCGCAGCATTCCGTTACACAGCGAACACAGGTAATCTCTCTTCGTTCACAGGTAACGTCACGGTGGACGGCGGCATCCTCCAAGTTGGCGTCGGCAACACGAAAGAAATTACTCTGAGCAATAACGGCACCTTGCAAATCTTCACCGCGGCGCTCGTTGACCAAGCTTACACGGGCAGCATCGTCATTGCAGATGGCGTATCGTCGCTCGTGAAGGTTGGCCTGGGCACGCTCGATCTCACCGCTGGTCTGCCCACCGTTTCAGGTGCTGGCACTTTCGATAAACTCATTGTGCAGGAAGGTAAGGCGCGCGTGGCCGTCGACGTGAATGGCATTATCGGGCTTAGCGACCTTGCCGTTTCGGGCACAGGCTCGCTCGAAGTGAGTGTTATTTCAGGCGACGCTACGATTACTTCGGCGATTGCTGCAGCTGTCGTCGGCTCATCGGGTGGTGCGATTTCTAAGACGGGCGCAGGCAATCTCATTCTCGTTGCGGGTATTACAACCACCGCGGGTCTGACTGTGGAAGCAGGCTCTGTTCAACTTGGTAATAGTGCAGCCGATCACACAGCACTCGGTGGCGACGCTACCATTGATGCCGGTGCGACCTTGAAGGGCTCCGGTA
>CAIYUD010000037.1 GCA_903929325.1 uncultured Opitutia bacterium
GAGCGCCGCTCGTACTCTCGCCAGATCGACAGGTCCGTCCACCAAGGCAAAACATGCGCTTCCACTGCCCGTCATCACTGCCGAAATACCGAGCACGGATTTGAGGGCGGCAAGGCCTTGAGCAAGCTCAGGGTGTCGGGCGAAGACGGGAGCCTGCAGGCTATTACCGAGTTTAACCACGGCGTCGGGATTGGATAAGGCGGCGGCCAAAGCAACTTCCGCATCCGACTCTTTAGCATAGCTGCCGTCCGCAACGAGCCAACCGTAAGCGTGAGCAGTGGAAACTCCAAAAGCAGGTTTAATCAAGAGCACATGACGTCCGTGGTAAGCGACGGCTTGAGAGCCAGAAAGCCTCTGCAATAAGTCACCTCGCTGACGCATCACCGTCGGCACAGGGTCGATAAAGAAAGCGCAGTCGGAGCCGACGGATGTCGCAAGCTCACGCAACCGAACATTATCGAAAGGACGACCAGATACCGTGTTCAGTATATGCAGTGCTGTCGCAGCATCGGAACTGCCACCACCCAAGCCAGCACCATGTGGCACCTTCTTGCTTAGAGAAAAATGTCCATAGGGCGCTGATGAATAGGCTGCACGAAAGACAGCAGCTGCTCGGAGTACCAAATTCGAGCCATCGACAGGGATGGAGGCATCGTCGCAGTCCATCGTGAACACAACGCCACCGGGCGAAAATTCCAACGTATCAGCAAGCGCAAGAGGCACGATACAACTGACAAGACGATGAAAGCCGTCAGCCTCGCGTCCAACGACAGCAAGGGAGAGGTTAAGTTTGGCTGGGGCTCGCAGGGTGAGCTTCACAATCACACGGTGGTCAGACACCATCGGGTGGCAACCCTGCACCCTTAGGGATATTAAGGAACTATTAAGACAGGCCGTTGTCCGCGTAGAGATAGTCATACCCATGACCCTATCCCGCATCTTTCTATACCCAATGGGTCTTTGCGTTGCCGCGACGGTGATAAACGCGGCCGAGGCAGTACCACTTGTCGAGGCTCGTAAACAATTCACCAGTTGGGATCGTGCAATTTACAACGGTCTGCTTTATCACACGGAATGGTCTGAAGATGGTACTCACTTCGCCTACGACTGGCTAAAAGATGATGGTAAACGCGTACGGAGAGAACTCGACTGCACAACAGGTGTCATCAGCGACATCCCGCTCACTCCTTCACCGAAAACAAATGAGGCAAAAACGGTAACGACTCGTAAAAAAGCTAGCACGCGTGCCGGGAAAATAATGAGTGCCGGGACCTATAACTTTACCTCCAGCAACCAGAAGTGGAAAGTTAAGTATACTGGAAATGTGTTGATCCTCGAATCAGGACTTGCGGGCGATAACACCTCGCGGCGACTTGCACCATCGGTCGATCCCGAAACTTTTTGGGAAGGCACTCCGAGTTGGTCGCCCGATGGCAGCCATTTTGCGATCTGGCTCTCACACAAAGTAGACACACGTAAATTAACCGTTCGAGAAGCTTCGACGGGTAAAGAAACAACAGCAAATTACGCGGTGGCGGGTGATACGTTACCAGAAAGTAGAGCTTGGGTCTTCTCGGTTGCCACTGGCGAGGGAAAGCCTGTGCCAACAAAACTACTCGAGCACATTTACTCCGCTGACCGACTGGATTGGACGCCCGACGGCACACGTCTACGCACGGAATACGTTCTTCGCGGTTTTGTGGGATTTGGGATACTTGAATTTGATACCCGCCAAGGTGCTTGGCGAAAAGTCATCGAGGAACACGATCCAAAGTTCAGTTTTCAAAGCGGCCTACATTTCCGCCATGATTTAGATGCTGAGACTACTCTCTGGGTATCTGAGCAAACGGGGTGGAGTCACCTTTACCGAATTGATTTACGCACGGGGCGCACCCTTAACGCTGTGACCGCCGGCGAATGGGTTATGCAACGGGTTGTTCAAGTCGATCGCGCCCAGGGCTCTGTCCTCATCGAAGCACTTGGGCTAAACGCCGGCGAGAACCCCTACCAAGCGCACCTCTGTCGCGTTAACCTCGACGGTACAGGATTCACCGATCTCACGCCCAGCAACGCTCACCACGAAATTAACCTTTCTCCCAACGGGAAGTATTTCCTGGATACGGCTTCACGGCCCGACCTTCCGCCGACCTATACCGTGCGTCGCACAAACGACGGATCGATTGTCGCTACACTCGGTGTCGCTGATATTTCCCGAGCGACACAGGCTGGCTGGTCTCCACCCATTCCCTTCCACACCAAAGACCGTGATGGTAAGTATGATATCTGGGGCGTCATCCATCGACCAAAACCCTTCGACCCAACCAAAAGCTATCCAGTTCTTGAGCACATCTATGCCGGGCCACACGATTCATTTACACAAGCAGGCTTCTCTCGGTGGTGGTATGATGTCGTCCGTGAACCTAATATTAACGGATTCTATGTCGTGCAAATTGACGGCCTCGGCACACGCAATCGCGGACGCGAATTTCATCAACGCTCTTGGCAAAACTTACGGGATGCGGGATTACCTGACCGCATCCTCTGGTTACAAGCTGCTGCCAAAATAGAGCCGCAGATGGATCTTGCGCGCGTCGGTATCTTTGGCGGTTCAGCCGGTGGACAAAATACCGTCTTCGCACTTCTTGATCACGGCGACTTCTACCGAGCAGGGGCTGCCGACTGTGGTTGTTACGATAACCGCGTAGATAAAATTTGGTGGAACGAACAATGGCTTGGTTGGCCCATTGGCCCTGCCTATGACCATAACCGTTGTGCGAATTTTGCAGAAAAACTTCGTAACCCCCTTCTGATGACCGTTGGCGAGATTGATACGAATGTCGATCCGCGCAGCAGCAGTGAACTTAGGGATGCCTTTATCGCCGCAGGCAAAGGCAACTTACTCGACTACCGCGTCGTCCCAGGCATCGGCCACGGGGCCTGCGAGCAAGACGACATGCGACAAGTCCGTCTTAATTTCTTTATCAAACACCTCGGCGGTCCGAAACCACGTTAAGCTCAGCCCCGCGGGTGAGCTTTTCGATGAACTTCACGAAGCTTGGCAACGGTGAGATGTGTGTAAATTTGCGTGGTCGAAAGGGATGCGTGACCTAGTTGCTCCTGAACGTGACGTAAATCTGCACCATTGGACAAGAGGTGCGTGGCGCAGGCGTGGCGTAATTTATGCGGCGTCAAATCCATGGGTAAACCCGCTGCACGTAAACGTGCTTTGAGCATTAATTGAACCGCACGTGGCTGGAGCGCGCCGGTTCGACGAGCCAATAAGAGTGGCTCCGTTCGTTTGGCTCCACCGCGGAGTGCTAAATAATCGCGCACCGCAGCGATTGCCATTTCACCAACAGGGACAACGCGCTCTTTAGACCCTTTACCGAGAACCCGCGCCAAACCTGTGGTCAAATCAACGTCGCCCACGCTAAGTCCACAAAGCTCGGAAACGCGTAAGCCACCCCCGTACAGGAGTTCAAGCGCTGCACGGTCGCACGCACGGGTTAGAGGTGACTCCCGCGACGTCACTTTACCTTCAGGCTCAACCAAGAGCGCATCGGTTTGATTTTCAGTTAAGATTTTTGGTAGCGAGCGTGGCAACTTCGGTAAGGTCAACCCAGCAGCTGGTGTGGCTTCAATGCCTCCACGCTCACGTAGATCCGCAAGGAAAGCGCGCACGGCCGATACTTGATTGTGTACCGAAGTGCGGGCATGTGACTTCTGTCGTTCGATAACAAAGTCGCGCAAGTTGCGTGCACTGACGGACGACCAATCACCCTTCCAACCCGTGCCTTTCGCTAACCAATGAGCAAAACCTTTGAGCGAACGGCCATAGGTGAGACATGTCCTGGTAGAAAGACGACGTCCTGCTAGCTGCCTGCTAAGAAAATCTGCAACCGTCGGTTGACCCGGCCAAACCGCCGCATCGGCGCTTATCTCAGAACGGCGACGTCTCACGCAGGTTTACGACCATGCTCAGCACGGACCGTAATACCAATACCACCACGCACCTCAAAAACTCCGGTGACTTCACACCAAACGGGATCGAGAGCTTTGACGAGGTCGTCGAGGATCTTGTTGGTAAGATGCTCGTGAAAGACGCCTTGGTTGCGGTAAGACCAAAAATACAATTTCAAAGACTTCGATTCAACAATCCGTGGGCCGGGTATGTAACGAATGGTGATGGTTGCAAAATCAGGCTGTCCGGTCGCTGGACAGAGACAGGTAAACTCGGACGTAGAGAGCTCGACAGTGTACTGTCGACCTGCATTCCGATTCGGAAAGGTCTCCAGGGTGGTTTGTGGCTGATTCTGAACATTCCCTAAATGGGAAAGACCAGAGAGGTCCTCGGGCTTAGTGGCCATAACACAAGGGAACCAAACTACCGTGCGGAGACAAGGTTTCCTTGCTTTAAAAGCCTAAGGGTAAGGCGGCATCCCTTTGTTCATCGACCCATCCTGCTTCCCTCTTGCCTCAACGCTGTCTACAGATTGCCTCTATTAACGCATGGAACCTAGGCACATTGCCATCCTCGGTGCCTCTGGCTCCATCGGCCAGTCTACCCTCGCAGTCGTTCGCGCCCACCCCACCCGACTACGCGTGTCGGGTCTAGCCGCCCGTGCAAACTGGGAAGCACTTGTGGCACCTGCCAAAGAATTCCAAGTTACGGTGATTGCTTTAACGGATCCACAGGCAGCTGCCGCAGCACGTGCTTCTGGAAAATTCGCCCCAGGCGTACGTATTCTTGAAGGGATCGAAGGCGTCACGGAAGTCGCCTGCTTGCCCGAAGTGCAAACCGTTGTTTTAGCCATCGTGGGTACAGCCGGACTTCACCCAACCCTCGCCGCTATCCGCGCAGGCAAAACAATCGCTTTAGCGAGTAAAGAAATTCTGGTGCTCGCCGGTAATACAGTGACTGCCCTTGCACGCGCAAGAGGCGTTCAACTTTTACCTGTCGATAGTGAGCACAATGCCCTGCACCAACTTTTACGCGGGAAACGTAGCGACGAAATTTCGCGCCTTATCCTAACCGCTTCGGGTGGACCTTTTCGCACGCTCGCTCTTGAGAAATTAAGCGAGGTCTCGCCTGAAGACGCGCTGCGCCACCCCAACTGGTCGATGGGCCCCAAGATCACCATCGACTCTGCGACGATGGCAAACAAGGGCCTCGAAATTATTGAAGCGCGGTGGCTCTTTGATTTACCCGAGTCACGGATTGACGTGGTGATCCATCCACAAAGCACCATCCACGCGATGGTTGTGCTGAGCGATGGCACGCTGCAGGCACAACTCAGCTCGCCATCAATGGCGTACCCGATTCAAGACTGCTTGCTCGCACCTGAACGCCCTGCCTGCTCTGCCCCGCGACTCGATTTCACACAAACCCTCAATCTGGAACTTTCGCCGCCTGAAGTTAAACGCTACCCGATGCTCAGTTTAGCACGGCAAGCCGCACAGAGCGGCGGAACCCTCCCTGCGGTATTTAACGCTGCCAATGAAGTCGCAGTCGCTGCTTTCTTAGCTCGGCGCATTCGCTTCACGGATATCAGCCGCATCGTAGAAGAAGTTTTAAGTGCGTCACCATCCGCCACCGAGTCACTTGATTCCGTACTCGCAGCTGACGCAGAAGCACGTCGAATGGCAGAATTGAAGGTTGTCTAACCTTTAGCGCCGCAGACTTTACATTAACAATCTTCCTCAAACTTATCTTTTTACTCATGCCTCTCTCCTTCCAAGAACTCTTCGGCAACGCCTGGGGCATCGGCTTAGCGGTTATCTTTTTTGGCGGCTCGATATTTGTCCATGAACTCGGCCACTTTCTCGCTGCACGCTGGCGTGGACTAAAAATCGAACGATTCTCGATCGGCATGGGCCCACGGGTCTTTGGTTGGACCGGAAAAGACGGCGTGGATTACCGTATTTCACTTTTCCCAATTGGGGGTTATGTCGCCCTACCCCAAATGGCAGACATGTCAGGGGTCGAAGGCGAAAATGAAGACAGCGCGGAAAAACTTCCGCCCATTTCCTATGCTGACAAAATGTGGGTCGCTGTCGCCGGTGCCTTTTTTAATGTCATCTTTGCATTCTTCCTCGCCTGTATCCTTTGGAACGCGGGTATGCCCATGCAGGAAGGCAGCGAAACGACCGTAGTCGGTCATGTTGACAAGACTATCGGCAACGGCGGCACACTCGCTGATTTAGGCGCTGCCAACACCGTTCCTGGACCGGCCTACCGTGCAGGCGTATTGCCGGGTGATCGCATCTTGGCGGTCGATGGCAACAGCGTGACCCAGTGGCATCAAATCACCGAGGCCATCATGCTCGGGAATCGAAAAGACGCTGCCGGTAAACCTTTGTGCGTTCTGACTATCGAGCGCGCGGGCGTCACCAAAGACATCGTTTTACAGCCCGAACTCGTCGAGATGAATAGCACGATGAAAGATCGCGTTCGTCTGACGGGCATGGAACCGCGTACGAGCGTTCTCCTAGGGACACCCTTACCTCGCTCACCAGCTGAGTCAGCGGGCATTAAAGCGGAAGATGAAGTTGTGGCGGTGGACGGACAAACTGTCTTCGGGGCAGACTCCTTTATGGACTTGCTACGGGTCGATTCACCGGGTGCACGCAAACTTACCATTAAGCGCGGCGGACAAGAACAAGTGATTGAAGTCACCCCTGTGCCCATCCTTCGCACCAATCCAATTGGGGCGATTACCCACGGAGAAAATGGAGAATTTCGTGTCGTGCTCATTCCGGTACCCGATGCATCGAATAAGGATAAAGTTCGGCTCGTCATCCACAGCGCAACGGGCGACAAAGCCACGACCGAAGCCCTTTCCCTTGGTACAATTCTCGATAAAGCGGATGGTCGCGAGATTACCGCTATTCGCTCGCTCGACGACCTTGTGGAAGTGTCGAGCCCCGGCGGTCGCGATCTCAATATCTTCTGGAAGCGCGGAACGACCGACGGGAATCTCATCTTACGCAAAGCGACCGCACGCATTGTTCAACCTGCCGCCATCCCATCCATTGGCGCAGATATTCATTCACGCGCCGTCACCGTCAAGCGCAGCCCTATCGATCAATTTGTGGGGGCATTTTGGTCGACGATTAACACCCTGACTCGCCTCTTTGACCGCAGCTCCGACATTCACCTCAACCAACTGATGGGGGCAATTTCGATTGCGAAAATGTATGTCAATCTATCCGAAGACATCCGGCTCGTCATTTGGTTCTCTGTGGTGATCAACATCAACCTCGCGATCCTTAATCTACTGCCGATACCGGTGCTCGACGGCGGCCACATGCTGATTGCCACGATTGAACGTATCCGTCGCCGTGCCCTGCCTTCCAAAGTCGTTATCTGGATTCAATATCTCTTTGTCGGCCTATTCATGTCACTCATGGCTTACGTACTTCTCAATGACGTCCGCCGTTGCTCGGGCGACGGGGATGCCCGTCTGCGAAACGAACTCCTCCAGCAGCACGTCCTTCGTACGGTTGAGTTTGGTAAATAAGCTGACGCCTTTAAGGCGCAATCCACTTACCTTTTTCTTTAATAAGGTCGACTAAGCGATCAACGGCTTCCTCTTGCGGAATGTTGAACTTTACCGGCGTCTTGCCGACATAGAGATTAATTTTACCGGGAGCTCCGCCAACATAACCAAAGTCAGCATCGGCCATTTCGCCAGGGCCATTCACAATACAACCCATCACGGCAATGGTGACGCCCTTGAGGTGGTCAGTGCGCGCCTTTACCTTCAGGGTCGTCGACTGAATGTCGAATAAGGTTCGGCCGCAGCTTGGACACGCAATGTACTCGGTTTTGGTCTGACGTGCACGCGCGCCCTGCAATATGTCGTAAGCCAACGTCAGCCGTTTGTCGAAAGATGTAGGCACTTCACACGAAACCAGATCGCCCAAACCGTCGACCAGCAAGCCGCCCGCCAGCACCGATGCGTGTAAGAGTTGATCGGGGTAGGCAGGCCCAACCCCTGCGTGCTGCTGAGCTGTCGACCGAATCCACAGCGGGACGCCCGCAAACCCTAGACGTGATAATTCGTTAACCATCCGACGGTATTCACCGAGGGCGTGGGTAAAGGCACCGTTGTGCGTGGCACAGACTAAACGTCTGCCAACCGGCAGTGCTTCAAGTGCATCAACAATATCAGAGAGATACTCTGCTTCGGTATTGATGGCGAGAGTGACATGAGCGGCGGCACACGCTTCGGCCCAAGCGCGCGTATCTTCGGGGCGCGAGAAACGATTATGTGTTCGAACGACTACCAAATTTGCACCCAGTCCCTTGAAAGGAAACTCGGCGGGTAAAGTTGCATCGACCTCAACGAAAATCGTTTGGACGACTGACTCGAGACCTTGTCGGAGTGCGGCCAGCCCAGTTGCGTCGGCATTGGATTCATAACGTACGAGTAAGCCCTCAACGCGTGCCTCTCGCTGACGTGCGTGCGCATCGATAACTTCTTTGGCCGCTAATGCAGTTTCAGAAAGCGAGAAAGAGCTTCGGACGACTACCCGCGGGACATCGCTCGATCCCGCATGACAGGATTTACTGAGAACAATCGATTCGGTTGCCCGACGATTAAAGACATACGGATCAATGCCGCCACACGCAGCCTCATCGGCTACTTGAGGGGCACGACTCGCCTCAATCGTAGCTGGCTGAAATGCATCGACGGCTTTTACCAACTGCCGACACACCGGGATTTCATGCCAAGCGTCCTCTGTTAAGGAAACACGAATGGTATCCCCGAGGCCATCAGCCAAGAGTGAGCCAATCCCAATCGCAGACTTAATACGGGCATCTTCGCCTTCGCCGGCCTCCGTCACACCGAGGTGCAATGGGTAATCCATACCCTCCTCGCGCATCCTCAGGGCCGCCAGACGATAAGCCTCCACCATGACCTTCGGGTTGGAAGATTTCATGGAAAGCACGAGGTCCCGCAGACCATGGCTCTCACAAATCCGCACAAACTCTAAAGCGGACTCTACCATGCCCAGAGGCGAGTCGCCGAAACGGTTCATAATACGATCGGAGAGTGAACCGTGGTTCGAACCGATTCGTAAAGCGCGACCAAGGACTTTGGCGCGTAATACTAAAGGTGAAAAAGCCTCATGTAGGCGCTCGAGCTCTTCGCCGTACTGAGCATCGGTGTATTCGCGAACGGCGAACTTTTTCTTATCGGCATAATTGCCAGGGTTGACTCGAACTTTTTCGACATGTTCAACCGCCTCCATGGCAGCAGAGGGTAAGAAATGAATATCCGCAACGAGCGGTTGTTTGAAACCAGCGGCGCGAAACTGTTGATGGATTAACTTCAGCGCCTGTGCAGCGGCTTTATTAGGCGCAGTGATACGAATAATTTCACATCCGACTTCGGCTAATTGAATACACTGTGCTAAAGTCGCAGCGACATCTTCGGTATCCGAAGTCGTCATCGACTGGAGTCGGATAGGATTTGCACCACCGACAGCGACCCCGCCGACATTCACCACGCGAGTGAGACGTCGAACTGTACGCAGGCGCGAGCCGCAGTAGGCCGAATCCATAAGCCTATGAAGCACCTAAACCGCAAAGCACTAAAGGCAAAAGAAGCCTGCGAAGGCCGTGTGGAGGTAAGCCAACCAACACCTGGGCACGAATCCCTCTGATTTTCAGCCCATACCGGCCTCTTTCGTCTTTAACCCCCCTTCGGTAGCCTATTGGATAGTATCCATCCATGAAGCCAGTCCTCCTCGTGATCCGTGATGGTTGGGGTGAAAACCACAACCCTGCCCATGACGCTTTCAATGCTATCAAAGTTGCCAATCTGCCTGTCTCGCGTCGGCTAACCCAAGACTGGCCACGCACAGAGATTCTCGCCCACGGCCTCGATGTCGGACTGCCCGTTGGCATTATGGGTAATTCCGAGGTTGGTCATCAAAACATCGGCGCAGGACGTATTGTAGATCAAGAAATCGTGCGCATCGACAAAGGGCTGACCGACCCACAATCGATGCGTGAGATCAAAGCCTTTCGTGGGTTAGTTGATAACGTAAAGTCCACCGGTGGCGCAGTGCACCTAATGGGACTTTGCTCCGAAGCAGGCGTGCACTCCACCCTGCCTCACCTTTATGCCATCTTACGCCTGCTAAAAACGGAGGGTCTCCATAAAGTTTATATCCACGCATTTATGGACGGTCGCGATAGCCCTCCGAAAAGCGGACTCGGTTACTTAAAGCAACTCGAAGCTGAACTCGTGAAAATTGGCATCGGTAAAGTTGCCAGCGTCACTGGCCGTTTCTGGTCGATGGATCGCGACAATCGATGGGAGCGCGTTAAAACCGCCTACGACGCGCTAACGGGAGCACCCGCCCCCGGAGCTGAGTCAGCCGCAGCAGCTGTGCAGTCTTACTACGACCACCCTACGGACACCTCGACTGTTGGGGATGAATTCGTCCCAGCCACACGTGTACGCGGAACCGCACATATTCAAGATGGCGACTCCGTCCTCTTCTTTAATTTCCGCGGGGACCGTCCGCGTGAAATCACGCGTGCATTCATTGACCCAGCCTTCAAGGGTTTCGCACGCCCGCAGATGCTGAAGTTATTCTATACGACACTGACGAATTACGAAAAAGGACTATGTCCAAATGTCATCTTCGATAAACCACCCAAGATGGTAAATATTCTTGGCGAGTGGATTGCGAAACAGGGACTCGCCCAGTACCGCACCGCTGAGACGGAAAAATTCCCGCACGTTACTTTCTTCTTTAATGACTACCGTGAAGAACCTTTTACAGGTGAAGAGCGCGGGATGGCTCAAAGCCCCAAGGAAGTCTCCACGTACGACCAGAAACCAGAGATGTCGGCCAGTCAGGTTACCGAATTCGCGAAAGCTGCTATTCTCTCCGGAAAATACGCTCTCGTCATTGTAAACTACGCCAACCCCGACATGGTCGGCCACACCGGCTCATTGAAGGCTGTTTGCAAGGCCTGTGAGACCGTTGACCAAGGCGTCGGTGAACTTCTTGCCGCCATTGATCAGGTTGGCGGACGTGCCCTCGTCACTGCTGACCATGGCAATGCCGACCAAATGTGGGAGCCTGAAGAAAAGTCAGCCCACACTCGCCACACCTTAAATCCCGTCGAAGTCGTACTTTATGGCAGCGGACTAAAGGGCGCCAAAATGCGCCCTGCAGGTCGCCTCGCAGACATTGCCCCGACCTTGCTCGATTTAATGGGCCTGCCGAAGCCAGCGGAGATGACAGGTGTATCGCTGAAGGCTTAAAGGCTTTCCAGTCTCTTCACGACCTCGTCGATCAGGAAGGCCGGCGTGGATGCGCCCGCAGTAACACCAACCGTTTGATAACGCTGTAAGGTTTCAAAGTTAAGTTCAGCGGCCGTCTCGACGTGGAAACAATGCATCCCCGACATCTCCACAAGTTTGGCCAGTTTGACGGTGTTGGCAGAGTGTCGACCGCCGATGACAACAACCGCCTCTGCTCCCTCGTTCTTCAACGTTGAGATATCACCCTGACGATCTTTCGTGGCACCACAAATGGTATCAATCACCAAGGCTTCGGGGTAGGCCTTCTTTAGGTGAATACCGAGACGGGAAAATTCGTCGGTAAACATGGTAGATTGAGATACCATACAGACATCTTTTCCAAGTGGTGGTAGTGCATCAATTTCAGCCTCGTCACGCACGACGTGCCCTTTCCCTTCTGCGTAACCAAGAAGACCGATAACTTCAGGGTGTGCAGGGTCGCCAAAGATAACTGTCGAAAAGCCGCGCTTTGCATGCAGACGAATTTTGCCGGCGATAATGCCAACGTCGGGACAGGTTGCGTCACGGAAATCCATTCCGAGTGACTTCAAATATGTTCTACGCTCAGGTGAAATACCATGCGCACGCACGACCATCACCGCACCCTCGCGATTGCCCATACCCTCTTCGACGGAAGCTTTGCTTTGGTAATCCCCGACCTCACGGACGCCCTCCTTGGTGAGAACTTCCATCATCTGCCGATTATGAATAAGCGGTCCGTCCGTATAAACCGGACTGCGACCCGAACGGGCATACTCACGGGCAATGTCGATCGCTCGCTCGACACCCCAGCAAAAACCAGCTGATTTAGCACGGATGACCTTCACCCCATGAAGCCTGAAGGGTCTGGGTCAGGATTCAAGCGTGATGCGGTAAACTCGACTTTTCTCCGTTTTCTCTAAAGTTAAACGTCATGCGCATCGCATCTCTCTTTTTAGCCCTATTGAGCTCAAGGCTTATCGCCGGAGGCGAAGCGCTAACCTACCAAGCTGCGGATGCCCTCGGCGGACTCACCTTTCATCAACCACTCGGCTTGGCTGAAATCCCCGGACAAAAAGACCGGCTACTCGTTTTGGAAAAAAACGGGACCGTTCAACTCGTCACAGGCCTCGTTGAAAATAAACCCACCAAGCGCCTCTTTTTCGACTTAACCCAACCCCGTGATGGAAAACTTGAGACTGGAGGAGAGTGCGGCCTGCTGGGTCTCGCCGTACACCCACGCTTTGAAGAAAACCGTGAAGTCTACGTTTACTACAGCCTGAAGATTGGGGGTAAATTGCATCAACGTATTTCCCGTTTCAAAACTAGCGCCACCGACCCATGGCTGGTCGATGCAACAACTGAGCAACCACTCATCAGCCAACTTGATCCCGCAGGAAACCACAACGGTGGTGATGTACATTTTGGTCCAGACGGTTACCTTTACTTCTCCTGTGGTGACGGCGGTGCAGCCAACGATGCCTTTGATCACGGCGGACATATCGACAAAGGATTCTTTGCGGCCATCTTTCGTATCGACGTTGATCAGCGTCCTGGAAATCGACGCCCCAA
>CAIYUD010000038.1 GCA_903929325.1 uncultured Opitutia bacterium
GCCGGCGACCCGGTCCAGCTAGCGCGGACAACTTCGGGTAGGTCCGAGGAGACAAGCACTTTGACAGGTGTACCTTGGGCAAGGCCAGCACACAGCATGGCAGCAATGATCCGGAAGACGTGTTTCATGGAAAGGTGACAGTTTCTGTTAACTGAAAGTTCTGTTAGGCAGGAAAGATTATGCCTGTTTATCCAAAGCTACTTTCAGTGCAGCGATAATGACTTCGGGTGGTTCTGCGCCGACAGAGAGTCGGATAAGGTCTGGATCTAAATTTGCCTTACGAATACGCTCTCGTCCTTCTTCCGTGGTGACCATGTCGTAGTGAGCCAACCAAAGGAAAGGGCAAAGCAGTGTGAACTTAAGTCCAAAACTCGGGCCCTTGGGTAAAAGCACCGCATCGTAAAAAGTATTCAGGTCACCTTTTAAATCAAACGTGATGAGGGCTCCTGGACGATGGGGGCCGCGGGCTACTTTTTCGTACGCACCTGCGGTCACTCCGCGATTAGCCGTGAGCACGCGCTTCACCGCTGGGTGTTTTCCTAAAAAGTCTGCAATCATAACCGCATTTTGATTTTGCGCGGTGGCTATTTCGACCATCTCGGGCAATTGCTCGGCTAAAGCTTGTGCGTCGCCTGCCGCAACGGGTCCAACCCACGCAAACACTGCTTCGCGCAACTCTGTCGCTGAAGGGGCGCCTGGGTGCACAACGACGAGGCCGGCCATAACATCGCCGCGCGCACCCGAATACTTCGTCAGGCTTGTAACAAGTAAGTCGGCATGCGGCATGAGGTCCACGTTGACGAGACCGCTCGATGACGGATCTAAAATGCGCAGAGCGCCTTCTTTAACTGCCAACGCCGAGAGGTGGTCTAAATTGGGTGATGCGAGTTGCGGGTTGTTCGGAAGCTCCGCTAAAACCGCGGCAACTTTTCCGCGATGGGCCGCAAAAAATCGCTCAATGGCGGCCGTGTCTGTGACATCTTCAATCACCGTTAGCGTTTCATCGACGGCGAGCGTTTTGCGTAAAAGTTCGGAAGAGTCGACATACAGCCAGCCAAGTTGCAGCCAAGCGGTGCGACCGTGGATGCGCTGAACAGAGCGTGCTGCATCTAAAGCCGCAGCGACTGCATTCATCCCTGAAGGTGTAATCCGGAAATCATTAACCGTCGCTGGTTTAATCCACGGCAACAAATACGTCGAGAGGGTTGCGAGCGCTTCGGTCGCACTTTCCTGGCGATTAGCGAGCCATGCTTCCGCAGCGCGCGAGGCGAGACGCAGGCCCGCGTGTTGAACCATTTTGTTAACGCGCTCCAAAGATGGTGCGTCAACTTCAAGCAACACCCAGCTTTTGAAGTTATGTAGCCGATGGGTCGTGGGGAGTCCAAGGGCAACGGCTTGATGCGCTGCGCGCACCGAATGCAGAGCAATTGAACGTGCCCGGTCAAATCCGACCTGGCTCGCTGCTTGATCGCAAACTTCCGCCACGAGTGCGTTGAGAACAAATCGTGGGTAGCCCGCTTTTATCTTATCACGCACCGCAGGTAATTGCCGCTCGTAGCCATCGACGTCACTCATCGTTGGAAGCGACACGACTGTGCCATGGGGCTCTGAAGGCAAAACGGTGCCGAGTGGCAGCTGACGTTGTTGAGTCATCGCTTAGAGACCCTCCGGAACAACTTCGTTCGCTAACATTTGGTCAAGCGTCTGACGACGGCGTATCAAATGGACGGCAAGGTCGCGCCCAATTAAAACTTCGGGCGCCTCTGGGAATGAATTATAATTCTTTGCACTCATCGACGCACAGTAAGCACCCGTACCGCCGATGAGAGCGAGGTCGCCGCTGACAACTTTGGGCAAGCGACGCGGTGCAATCGTTTCGGCATCCCCGGGTGCACAGGTGATGAGGTCGCCGGATTCGCAACAGTGGCCGACAACAACAGTGTCTACCAGCGATGTGGATTCTTTAACGGGGTAGAAGGCAATCGGGTGCTGCGCGCCGTAAAGTGATGGACGTAAAATTTCTGTCATGCCTGAGTCTAACTTCACAAATGTGCGCTGATCGGTGCGCACGACGTCTGTGACCGAAGCAAGGACGGCACCAGCGTTCGCCACTAAAAATGTACCTGGCTCAATCTCGAGATGGAGTTTCCGCCCGTGCTCGGCGGCAAATTTCTCGAATGCTGCGCGAACAGGTGCTCCCACAATCACGGGACTCGTTTCTTTCTCTGTCGACACCCGAGCGACCTTATAACCTCCACCTAAATTTAAAATCGTGGCGGAAGGGAAGCGGGCAACCAGCGCGAGGCTGGCGTTGGCAACTTCTTGCCAAACCGCAGGATCACTACCTGAACCGATGTGCGTGTGGATGCGCACAACACGCAAGCGGTGTGTAGCCGCAATGGCGGCTGCTTGGTCTGCCCACGCATACCAAATTCCAAAAGATGAATCAGAACCGCCTACGTTCGTTTTGCCGGTTCCGCCTGACCCTTGGCCGGGATTAAAACGGAGGCCAATGGCGTGTCCTGCCCTAGCCCGACCGATACACTCCAGCTGATCGAGTGAGCATGCATTTATCTCGATGCCACGAGTGAGGAGTTCAGCAAAGTCGTCGGGGAGCTCTTGGGTCGAAAGGCTGATCTTGGCTGGCTCAAAACCCGCACGCAAAGCCCGGTGTACTTCCCAGCCAGAAGATGCGTCTATATGTAGGCCCGCTTTCTGGAAAATACGTAAGATGGCCGCGCTGGGGCAGGCCTTCATCGCAAAACGAACGGTTAGGCCGTAGGCATTCGGGAAGGCGAGCATCCTCGCTGCCTGTAACTCAAGCCATGCTTGTGAATACACATAGCAGGGGGTTCCGTGCTCCGCGGCGATGCGACGGGCAAGTTCGGGCTCAATCATTGGAGTCTCTGCAGGCACGGAAAAGAACGATGCGGTGTGTGCCCTTCTCTTCCAGCCTTTTCCCTGTCCTACGCTTGCCCACGAGGCCTGTCTCGCTTCGGATAGCTTCCGCATGGCTGACACCGAGACATTGGTAGCCCCCGCATCCGCGGCCGGGACCTCGGCACTCGCCCTTATTAGGGTCGATGGCCCGCTTGCTCATGGCCTAGTCACTTCCGCCTTAAGCCGCAGCGAGACACCCGCGATGCGACATGCATCGATGGGCCTCTGGCGCTCAGTCGACGGAACTGTCATCGATCAAGTTGTTGTCACCTGCCATGCGCAAGGCGCCTCACACACGGGTAACGCTGCTGCTGAAATTACCTGCCACGGAAATCCCTTACTCGTGCGACGCATTGTTGAAGATTGTCTCGCACGTGGCGCACGCATGGCAGAGCCAGGTGAGTTTACGCGACGTGCTTTTGTAAATGGTCGCATGGATTTATCCCAAGCCGAAGCTGTCGCCGACCTTATACATGCGACCTCCGAACGGGCTCTGGAAGCGGCGCGCAGGCAATTGGCTGGAGAAATGGGCGTCTCAATTGCGCGCTGGACGGACGCTGCTTTAAGTGTACTGGCGACTCTTGAAGCGCATATTGATTTCCCAGAAGAAGACTTGCCGCCGGAAGACCCTGCCGGTCCGTGCAGTAAAATTTTAGCGCTCGCTCAACAGCTCGAAGCCGTTGCTGCAACCGAACGGCATGATGCTGCGCTACGCTCAGGAATTCGTATCGCTGTCGTCGGCGCACCCAACGCCGGAAAATCTTCTTTGTTGAATGCGCTCGCTGGTGAGGCACGTGCACTCGTCAGTGCAGAGCCCGGAACAACCCGCGATTACCTTGAGGCGCGCATGACAGGCTTACCTTTAGCGGTGACGGTCGTTGATACCGCAGGGCTGCGATCGAGCACGGCTGACTTGGAGCGCGCAGGAATGGAGCGTTCGCTGACCCAAGCTGCATCGGCCGACTTCTTGCTCGTGGTCGTTGACCGGTCGCACCCAGCACCTGAACTGCCCGATAAACTTATGGCTCTTTTAAAAGAAGGGCATGCGGCTGTTGTTGAAAATAAGTCTGATTTGCCATCCCACCCTGCCCTTGCCCAGTGGCTCAAGAACCTCCCGCGCCTCAGCACCTGCCTGAAGTCGGAAGATGGTGCCAGTAAGGCCCGCGCAGGGGTTGCAGCCCTTTTAGAGAAGGCAGATCTCGTGCCGACCGGGGAAACGTTGGTGGTTTCGGCGCGTCATGCCGACTCTCTCCGCCGAGCCGCCAAAGCCCTTGAGCAAGCCGCTCGCCATTTAAGCCTAGGGTCCAAAGAAACCGAATTGGCCTCCGCCGAGGTTCGCTCTGGTATCAACGCCTTGGGTGAAGTGATTGGACGGGTGGACAACGAACGGATGCTCGACAAGCTCTTCGCTTCCTTCTGCATCGGAAAGTGATTCTCTGCGGGGGGTCGCCCGCATGTCACTTCCACGAAAAGAAATTCGCCTCGGCCCAAGCCGCCCCTACGACGTCCTCGTCTGCGGGGCTGGGCATGCTGGCGTGGAAGCCGCTCTGGCAGCGGCGCGGATGGGTTCTCAAGTTTTACTGTTAACCGGTAATGTCGATACCGTGGCCCAGATGAGCTGTAACCCAGCCATCGGCGGACAAGCCAAAGGGCAAATCGTTCGGGAGATTGATGCACTCGGCGGCGAAATGGGTATTACCGCCGACGTCACCGGAATTCAGTTCCGCCTCCTGAACGCCTCAAAAGGTCCCGCCGTGCAAGCACCGCGCGTACAATGCGACAAGAAGGCCTACCAGTTCCGCCTTAAACATATCTGCGAGCACCAACCCAACCTCACCCTCTTCCAGGCCCAGGTCTCTGGCCTAATTGTTAAAGACGGCAAAGTCCTCGGCGTTCAAACGACCCTGGATCTTGATTTTTACGCCCACACCGTCGTGGTCACAACTGGCACCTTCTTGCGCGGCTTAATGCACATCGGCGCAAATAAAAACGAAGGTGGACGGCTCGGGGACTTTTCATCTAAGTCGTTGAGTAGCAGTTTCTTAGATGCTGGAATCGAGTTACAAAGATTGAAAACGGGCACGCCGCCTCGCATCCTCGGATCAACCATCGATTTCTCTAAATGCGAAGAGCAGCCCGGCGATAAATCCCCTACCCTGTTCGCCTTCCATGATACGCGCCAAACCCCTGACCTGTTCCACGTGGAACAAGACGGCGAGCGCCTGCCGGGTTGGACGCCTGGAAGTAACCAAGTCTCTTGTTGGATGACTGAGGCAACCCATGAGACCGGACGTATCGTTTCCGACAACCTACACCTCTCGCCCCTCTATGCTGGGGATATCAAGTCTGTTGGTCCACGCTACTGCCCGTCGATCGAAGATAAGTTCGTGAAGTTCTCGGAAAAGGAATCACACAAGCTGTTCCTTGAGCCTGAAGGTCGAAATACCAACGAGTGGTACATCAATGGGCTTTCCACGTCGCTCCCCTTTGAGGTGCAGTTACAGATGCTTCGCTCGATCCCTGGACTCGAACATGCCGTCATGCTCCGTCCAGCCTACGCAGTCGAATATGACTTCGCGCCACCCACCCAGCTTTGGCCAACCCTGGAATCAAAGAAAGTTGAAGGCCTCTTCTTTGCAGGCCAAATCAATGGGACTTCGGGTTACGAAGAAGCTGGTGGTCAAGGACTTGTGGCAGGTGTTAACGCGGCGGCCAAAGTTCAGGGACGCCCTCCCCTAACCCTTGGCCGACATGAAGCTTACATCGGCGTCTTGATCGATGACCTTGTGACCAAAGGAACCCAAGAGCCCTACCGCATGTTTACGAGCCGCGCCGAACACCGGCTGCTCCTTAACCATGGTAGCGCCGAACTGCGCCTGATGCACCATGCAGAAACCTTTGGACTGGTGCCAGCTGCACGCCTTGAGCGCATGCGCACAAAACATACGGCCGTTCACCATTGGGTTGAGATGTTCGAAAAGCTTAACATTCATGGCGGCATCATTGGCGAAGTCCTGCGCCGTGCGCCCGAAACCGTCCCAGTCGGACTACCTAACGATTTCTTAGCACAGCCCCAGGACGTACAGGATGAAATCCTTTACCGGGTGCGTTATCGCGGCTACCTTGAACGCGAACGCCGACAAGTTGCTAAGCTCTCAGACATGGACAACTGGCGCATCCCAGAGGGCTTTGATTTCAGCACAATCTCTGGGCTGCGCAACGAGGCGAAGCTTAAACTGACCGAAGTCCGGCCACAAACCTTGGGCCAAGCCAGCCGGATCAGCGGTGTAAACCCGGCTGATATCTCGCTCTTAATGGTAATCATTCGCGGCAAGCGCAGCTAAGTTAGAGGAAGTTGTTCCACGTGGAACATGCGAAAGCGGGGCAGGGTGTTACATCTTGGTGTCAGGGTGCATAAAAAGATTATAAGTTATTGAACAACATATACTTATCTTGTAGTCACATAACTGTAACATTTGTCTTAATCGCTGGCTTTGTTTTCTTCGGCTCTTAACTTCGTTGTATGGAAGCCTCTCACGCAAAACGCATTCTCGTGGTCGACGACGAAAGTGACGTCACCGAGCTCCTTGATTACAAATTACGTCAGGCGGGGTTCACGGTGCGGGCATTGAATGATCCACTACGCGTCGTTGGGCTAGCACGCGACCTAAGGCCCGACTTAATTATCTTAGATGTGATGATGCCTGAATTATCGGGCATCCAATTGTTACGGATGATCCGCGCAGATGCTTTGTTACGCGATACACCGGTGATGTTTTTAACCGCGAAGGGTGAAACGGAGAGCCGTCTCGTTGGCTTAGAGGGCGGGGCGGACGACTACATGGCAAAGCCGTTCGACGCACGGGAGCTTGTCTTGCGGGCACAGGCGCTGCTCAGGCGCGCCAAGTCGGTTGCCGTGGCGCCAGACACGCGACTCGCAGCTGGCTCAATCATCTTAGATCTCGAACGCCATGAAGTTATGGCTGAGGGGAAGCCTATCGATCTCACCGCCACAGAATTTAAATTACTCCGCGCGCTCATTGAACGAAAGGGCAGGGTACAGTCGCGCGATCGTCTGTTAGAGGACGTTTGGAATTATTCTCCCGACCTGGAAACGCGAACGGTGGATACACACATGCGGCGCCTGCGCGAAAAGCTCGGGAAAGCTGGCGATGTCATTGAAACGGTACGCGGCGTGGGTTATCGGGCCCACGACTAAACTTCTGTATCGCTCAGGACCGACCGTCTCTGAGAGAAGTCTACTTGATGCCATCGGTCTTAACCCCCGGAACGTTTTTCACCTCAGGGCTACTGATAGCGCTGGCGGTGCTCGTTGGGGTTTTCATTGGGGTTCACTGGCTTCGCAGTAGTCTTTTAAAAAATCAAGCGACGTGGCTTATTCGCGAACTTGGCTTAACTGGGGTTATCGAGAAACTATCAAGTGGCACGAAGTCGGAAGAGCGTGCGCTCGCAATTGCAGCGGCTCGTATTGAAGAACTACTTCAGCAGATTCGTCAGGCCGTTATTGTGATTGATGCGCAAGATCGACTGCGCGTAGCCAACCGTGCCGCCCAAGAACTTCTCCGGCTTACTGAGAAGGATACGGGGGCCTCCTTTGTGCCGCTGGCGCGCAGCGCAGAGCTGGTCGACTTCCTCCGACTCGTCCGAGACGGCGGAGGGGCCATGCGCGAGATAGAGCTACACCGTGCGCCAGCAGCCAACCTTTGGGTACGAATTTCCGGTGCGCCGCTCTTAGCCGACCCAAGCCAACTCGGGGCTGTTGTTTTAGTTGCCGAAGATATCACCCGCCTAAGAAGGCTGGAGGTGCTTGAGCGAGAATTTGTAGCAAATGTTTCCCATGACCTGCGAACGCCCGTGACCATTCTACGCGGCTACGCGGAGACGCTGGCCCAAGACCAAGCAACCATGTCTGCCGAAGAGCGGGCGCGCTTTATCTCCAAGGTGGTTTCTTCGACGGGTCGACTGGCGAGCCTGCTTGAAGGGATGCTTGCCTTGGCTTCGTTAGAAAGTGGCGTTATTCTTCAACGTCAACCGGGTGCGCTGCTGACGGCAGCATCGGAGGCAAAATCTGAATTAGAAGATCGTGCGAAAGGTTTAGGGATTCAACTGCGGCTCGAGGCGCTTGGTCAAAACAGTGGGCAGGCGGATCTGATTCAATCACGACGCTTGGTGCAGAACCTTATTGAGAATGCGCTCGCTCACGCTCGCGGTGCAACCGAGGTGACAATTCGCGTGCGCCAAGACGAGCTCGAGGTTGAAGACAACGGGATGGGTGTTGCCCCGGCAGAACTTGAAAGACTCTTTGACCGCTTCTACCGAGCGGATCGTTCGCGCAAGCAGGGTGGGGCGGGAATTGGATTAAGTATCGTCCGCCAGATTGCTGAGCTTCATGGTGGCGGGGTGTCCGCGGAGCCAGTGCGACCCAAGGGCCTGCGCATTCGGGTACGGTTGGCTCCTTTATAAACAAACATCCCACCGGGTCACGGTGGGATGTTTCTTAAAAGTGGAGCGGGCGAACGGATTCGAACCGTCAACATCCACCTTGGCAAGGTGGTACTCTACCAATTGAGCTACGCCCGCAGATAAGGAAGGTTTAGGACACCCATCGGGTCATTTGCTGTCAAGCCTTTGCACAAGGCGCTCACGGATTAGGCTGGGGGCGGGCACCATTCCTGCCTTTCGAATGATAGCGGCAACTTCATCGGAAAGGAGCCATTTGATGATTTCGGCATTGGGAGCGACTTGAGACTCGGGGACGCAAAGTACGATCGGGAGCCGAAGAGGGTAGTCTCCATTAAAGATATTGGTGTCGTCGGGCGTGTAGGGTGTTGCCGAACGACCTTCCCGTCCGTCGGCAACCTTGATTTGCCGGCCAAACTTTTCTGGCAAAGGCGATGCGGAAACCAGGATCGCGTTCGTTCGCGATGAGACGCTCTCCTGGGCAAGGTCGGTACTTATTTGCGTACGTACGGAAGTTTTAAAAGCGCGACCGCCGAGAGCAATCCCCTGGAAGAGTGTTTGCGCCATATGTTTATTGGGAGCGCTAATGAAAGTGAGAATGGGCTCGGGTGTGCTCACGCCAGGAATGTCTGACCAGAATTTATAATCGCTACGTTGTCCTGCTCCAAAAATATTGGCGAGGGTCGCCAAATCAATTTCAGGCAAACGGTTGGATGGATGAACGTAAACGTAGGCGGCGGCGGCGCCCAAGGGGAACCGGCGCACGGCCTTGCCGTCGTTCGTTTTCTCCAGCAGTTCTCCATCGCGCAAAAAGAGTAGCGCAAGGCCGACTTTACCGTCTCTCAAGCCCTCGCGCGCAGGTAGCGTGCCTTCGAAGCGTACTTTTGCCTCTGTGCCAACCTTTGCGAGGTGAGCCACTAAAGCGGGTTGGAGAATTTCGTTTAGGCTATCTGAGCCGCCAATCTCGACGGCAAATGTCGCGAGCGTGAAACCATATAGCACGCAGAGTCCTTGAAGAATACGTTTAGTCATGGGTTCCGGTATCAAGTTCAGGCCATTGCACAAGTTTACGGTGAAGCGTTCTCCGACTAATCCCCATTAACTCTGCGGCTTTTGTTCGATTTCCCTGCGCTTGGGCGAGAGCTTCCTTGAGGAGTCGCTTTTCATTCTCTCCACGATCCAAGGGATGGGCAGTGCTGGGTGTTGACGATAGAACTGGAGTGCCCGCGCCTACGGTTTGCCGCAGCCGCGAATCCAAATCATTGGGTTGGATATCTTTGCCTGGATGGAGAACCACCAGGTTCTCGGCCGTATTGCGTAATTCACGAATGTTTCCGGGCCACGCGTAGTCACAAAGGATGGTAACAGCTGCGGGCGAAAGGCGCGGTGCCGTAACGCCGTTCTCTTTCGCAAATTTCTGCAGGTAGTGCGCGAGGAGTAGGGGGATGTCGTCGTGTCTTTCGCGGAGGGCAGGCAGGCGCAAGGGCACAACGGCAAGGCGGTAAAAGAGGTCTTCTCGGAATTTACCTTCTTTAACCATCTGCTCGAGATTACGGTTGGTTGCACAGACAAGGCGCAGGTCGAGTGAAATGGGTTTATGTGATCCCAGGCGCTCAATATTTCGCGATTCAAGAAAACGGAGAAGCTTCACCTGTGTAGGTGGATCAATCTCTCCAATTTCATCTAAGAAGAGGGTGCCGCCGTCGGCTGCCTCGAAGCGTCCAGTACGTCTCTCCGCGGCACCGGTAAACGCGCCCTTCTCATGGCCAAATAATTCACTCTCGAGTAAGTTCGCGGGGATGGCTGCGCAATGAACAGGAACAAAGGGCCCCTTGGGACGTCGACTGTTCTGGTGAATCATCTGCGCAAAGAGTTCTTTACCTGTGCCCGTTTCACCGGTGAGCAAAATAGTGGCGTTAGACGGGGCAACTTGTCGGACCTTCTCCACGGCGTCTTGGAGGGCGCGTGAAGATCCAACAATTTCGCCGAGGGCGAATTTACGATCGAGTCGCGTGTGGGCACGCGTGAGTTCATCTTCGGCTGAGCGCGCCTTGAGGCCACGTTCTAAAACAAGCGTGAGCTTGCGGAGGTCGACGGGCTTCTGGAGAAAATCATAGGCGCCGCGACGCATGGCTTCCACGGCTGTGTCCACATCACCATAAGCGGTCATCATCACGCAGACAGGGTGGGTGGAAAGCTTAAGGGCGCGGTCCAACACCGTCATACCATTCTCGCCCGCCATTCGTAGATCTGTCACAACCGCGGCGGGTGGGACGTCTTGCATCAGTCGCGCAGCTTCTTCCGCATCGCGCGCAACAAAAACTTCGTATGCGTCCTCAAAAGCAGCACGCAGGCCTTCGCGTGTATGCTTCTCGTCGTCGACAATGAGTAGCGTGGGTTTCATGAAACAGGGGGAAGGGCGGTGACAAACGCACGTTCGGCGCGTTCGGATAAAGCGAGACGCGCGCGGGCGGCCTCTTGAAGACGGGCTTGCTGATTCGCATTTGCCACCGCAGCCAAATCATCAAGGTCAGCCAAATAAGCC
>CAIYUD010000039.1 GCA_903929325.1 uncultured Opitutia bacterium
CCCTGCGCGTCACCACGACCTGCGTGCGTGTGCCCGTCTTCCGTGCGCACTCGATTGCCATCAGCGCCGAGTTTGAACGTCCCGTCGACCTCGCAGTCGCGCGTCGCGTCATCAACGAATTCCCTGGCACCGAATTGTGCGACAACCCCTCCACCAAGACCTACCCGATGCCTTTAGATTACGCAGGCAAGGAGAAGTGTGGCGTCGGTCGCCTGCGCAAGGATTCACTCTTTGACAACGGACTGTCTCTGTGGATCTGCGGCGACCAACTTTGGAAGGGCGCAGCCCTCAATGCGGTGCAAATAGCCGAGGCCTTGGTCGCCCGTGGTAAACTACGTATCACTTAACCTTCGACTTTCGCTTGCCACGCCGCCCATTGCTAGCGTGGTATAGATACCTGCCTTAGGCCCGATAGCTCAATGGTAGAGCAGTTGACTTTTAATCAATTGGTTCGGGGTTCAAGTCCCCGTCGGGCCACCAGGCAGAACCGAAGCCACAAAAGACGAATGAAGGTGTGCTGCAGCTTCTTTTCGCTTGAACCAACGGCTCCGCTTTGCCCTCATCACTTCCTCGCTGTCTGGCCGGATAGCTCAATGGTAGAGCAGTTGACTCTTAATCAATTGGTTCGGGGTTCAAGTCCCCGTCCGGCCACCAGCGGGATTCTTAAATACGTAATGAGGCTTCTTTCGAGAAGCCATACTTCGTGCCTTTAGACCTTCGTCTGCCGACGTCGACGAATCGCAGCGGCTGCCAAGGCAAGACCCCCGAGAATCATACCGTACGTCGAAGGCTCAGGAACGACACGGAGGGTGAGCTCGGTCAGACCACTGACATCGTTATGATATTCAAAGATGGTGAAGTCGGCACTGCGGGCGCGCGGACCCGTTGCAAAGAAGTATCCAGTCGTATCAAAGGCGAAGATGCTCGTGATTTCCTCGCCAGCAGCGATTAAAGCAGTGCCGGTATAAGTAGCTAAAACGAAGTCCTTAGGAATCCATTCGCCGGCTACGTCATGGACGTAAGTCAAGTTACCAGCGGCAGGAATTCCGCCCGAAGAATCCGCCCAATTGGTGAGCGTCATCAATTGGAGAATGATTTTATTCGTCGAACTTGCGTCTGTAAGATCAAGAATGCCCCCAGAAACATCGCCGCCATTAATCACGATAGTGTCGTAGCCGCGTACACCTGGTGAGATAACTGCTTGCTCACTATATACCTGCATAGCCCAGGTTGATCCGCCTCCTAAGGCGAGCGTGCCATTGTAAGTCTGGATGCCAGGAGAGTTACCTGGGCTCAGCGTGCCGCCGCTAGCGACGGTCACATAACCATCGAAGGTGCCGCTACCAGTCAGGGTACCGCCGGCCTGGACGGAGACATCTCCAGTCAGGGTGCCATTATTCTTCAGCGTACCGGTGTTATTGACGAAAACGGATCCACCAAGTGTACCAGTGTTATTGAGGTTGCCGGCGTTGACATCGATGGTGCCAGCGAAGTTCGCACCGTTGGTGATTGATCCAGAACTAAAGGTGATGTTAGCGGCTGTGCTGCTGCCATTCAGATCGAGGTTCGCACCACCGAGTGAAACTGTTGCGGAGGTATTCAGCGTATCGATACCGACTTGGCCGGTGCTTGCGCCAATTTTGAAGGTACCGGAGTTTGCAACAATCGTACCCGTTAAGTTGCTGCCACCCGTAATCAGACCGCCGGTGGCATTAATGGTATTGGAGTTAGCTCCCGTGAAGTTCACAGAAGTGCCTGTACCGACCACGAGCGTGCCGGCACCGAGCGCACCCGCGCCGATGCTCACGCCGGTACCAGAGACGACAATGTTACCTGTGAAGTTCTCTGCGTTAGAGAGCGATCCACCTTGGAAGACGATAGACCTCGTGAGCGTAGAACCGCTAGCGCTACCGAAGTCGAGAGCACCACCAGATTTCACAACAACGGATGCCGAGCTGTTGAGCGTTGAAACATCAAGTGTGGAGCCTGTATCGACTTCGAGAGTGCCAGTGAAGGATCCAAGGCTCGAAAGCGTGCCGCCGTTCAAGCGCACTTGGCCGTTGAAGCCAGTCATGTCGAACGAGCCACCCAGAACACTCAATGTTCCGGTGAAGCCTGCAGCATTCGAAAGCGAGAACGTACCTGCACCTGTAGCC
>CAIYUD010000040.1 GCA_903929325.1 uncultured Opitutia bacterium
AAGCTTATTGGAGTCGCTGGAATGGTAAGTATTATTTCCCAGGCGACGGAGCTATCCGCGACAAAGACGGCTACCTGTGGATCACGGGACGTGTGGATGACGTCGTCAATGTCTCCGGGCATCGCATCGGCACAGCTGAACTTGAAGCCGTCTTTATTGAGCATAAAGCCGTAGCCGAGTCCGCCGTGATTGGCGTTAAGCATGATCTCAAAGGACAAGGCTTGATGGCCTTCGTCATCTTGAAGTCAGCCGCAGCGGGCACCGACGAAGTCGCCCTCGCCAAAACACTCAATGGTATGGTCGATGAGAAAATCGGTAAATTCGCACGCCCTGAACGTATCGTCTTTGTTGCAGACCTTCCGAAAACACGGTCTGGAAAAATTATGCGCCGACTCTTGCGCGACATCTCGGAAGGCCGCGAACTCGGCAACGTCAGCACCCTGGCCGACCCGCAGGTCGTTGAAGGTATTAAAAAGAAGTTTAGCGGGGTATAATCGAGGTCCAGCCCCTACCAAACCCTGCATGTTGCAGGGCTTGGTAGGTCTGCCCTTGCTGGCTTCTGATAAATAGCCAAATTGCACCACCTATGAGTATACGCTCTCTCCTCGCGGCGCTGACACTTTTTGTAAGCGCTTTATCTCCTGTCTTTGGTGGACAACTCGGCGTGGGTGACCCCGCCCCAGCTGCACGCCCTAAAGTAATGATCCAAGGCGAAGCCATCACCAAACTAGACGATTCGAAGACCTACCTCTTTGAGTTCTGGGCAACGTGGTGCGGGCCTTGTGTTGGTCAAATTCCTCACCTCGATGGCCTTCACCGGAAATTCGGCTCTAAAGGCTTAGTTGTTCTATCCACTTCGGTCTGGGAAGAAGACCAGGCGAAGGTCGCCAGTTTCGTAAAAGGTAAAGGCGATAAGATGAGCTACCGCGTCGGCTTTGACGCAGATAAGTCCATGACCAAAGCTTGGCTCGAGGCTGCAGGCGTTAACGGCATCCCCCACGGATTCCTCGTTAGCAAAGGAAAAATCATTTGGGCAGGTCACCCTGCAGAACTCAACGACGAGATGATTGGTTCAGTTCTCGATGGCTCCTATAATCCAGAGAAAGCAGCCTCAATCGCCAAAGCCGCCGAAGATCAAAAAGAGAAACTGATGGAGAAGTTTGGTGCACTCGGCGTCGCCATGCAGGCAAAGGAATGGGATAAGGCTGAAAAACTCCTCAATGAAGTTCTACCCTTGGTGCCTGAATCCGAACGCGGCGAATTAACCGACGCCGTGCGCGATCAAATCGCTCTCGGTAAAGGCGACCCTTCCGGCATCTACAAGCGTATCGCGAAATTTGCAGAAGAAAGCAAAGACGATGCGGAGCAGCAAAACGCGATTGCCTGGGATCTTGCGACCAACCCGATGTTTGAAGGAAAGCGAAACCTCGAACTTGCAGCGAAGTGCGCGACGATTTCGGTGAAACTTGCCGAGGGCACCGAAAAGGCCGCCTCGCTCGACACCCTCGCCCGCATTCGCTTCCTCCAAGGTAAAAAAGATGAAGCCATCAAGCTACAGCAAGAAGCCCTCAATATAGCCGATGACACCCTTAAGCCAGAATTGCAGAAGACATTGGATTCGATGAAAAAGGGCGTGCTCCCTAAAGTCGAAGAACCAGAGATGACCGATCCCGAAGAGAAATAAAAAAGCCGGAAATCTACTTATAAGCCCGCCACTTGGTGGGCTTATTTTTTAGATAACTTTCCCTGACGCATAAACTCACCTAGCCAACGAAGGTGTGGCCCCGAAACAGCCGCGAAAGGTAAATCCGCAAGAGACACCCACAACAACCCATCGCTTAAGGCGACTTTTGCTCGCGACGGCAGAAGATGAATGTGTTCCTCATAGGTCGTCTGCACAACCGTACGACGGCGAACTGCGTACGCAGGCACTGAAGGTTTAAACTTTAAAGACTCTGCGAGCGGCAATTCCGCAATGCCAGCCAGCCGACGTGCGTGCTTGGGGTGCCGTCGTAGCAATACCTTGCCATGACGCACAGCTAGCACCCGCTGCACCGTCTCGCGGCGACCTTTTGCGCGCAGTATCTTCGGGATGCCGATGGCTGGAGCGCCTTTCGAAGCGCAGAAAGCCTTAAGCGGACACCCTGGGCAGGCAGGTGCGGCCTTTTTACAAACCTGGGAGCCAAGCTCCATGACGGCTTGATTATAATTACCAGGCTCACGTGGATCAACGAGCCCGTTGGCCAATGGCGTGACCCGCTTAACGGCATGCGCCCCAGAAGCAAAAGCCGTCTTCATCCCAGCTAGTCGCGAAAGAACCCGGACGACATTGCCGTCTACCACTGCCACGGGGTCTTTGAAGCTGATGCTCGCTATCGCTGCAGCTGTATAAGGACCAACGCCCGTAAACTGAAGCCAGGCTTCGGCTGTTGAAGGCAACACCTTGAGCAAGGCCACTTCTTTTGCCAAGGCATGTAAAAGTCGTGCTCGGCGATAATACCCAAGGCCCGCCCAGGCCGCGAGAACCTCATCTGCATCCGCTTGAGCCAAAGCGGAGAAATTAGGCCACCGCTGAACCCACCGATTAAAATACGGCAAGACCGTCGCGACCTGAGTCTGCTGTAGCATCAACTCAGAAACAACTGTGCGGTAAGGGGATGTTACCGTACGCCAAGGAAGGTCTCGCTGGTGCTTCTGATACCACGATAATAATGCCTTACGGAGCTTAGGGGCTCTCGTGGTCAGCAATTGTTCTGCAGAAGTCATTCGATGAGGCTGGATTTAGCGGCTCAGAAGCATAGACCTTGTAGACGATGGCACCGAAGGCAAAGAACGATTCAGGGGAACCGAAAAAACCGGCTCTCTACACGGTTAAACTGGCTCCCGTCCAGGCAGAGAAGCTTCGGACAATCTTAGTCGCAAAGAAGTGGGTATCTTTCCCCGTTGAACACAGCGCATTTGCCTACAAAGGCCCGGGCGTAAATGTCGTCCATTACGCCTCAGGCAAATGCGTCGTCTCCGGCAAAGGCACCGAAGATTTTGTGAAATTCACCCTTGAAGGCGAAGTAACCGGCGAAGCCAAAATGGGCTATGATGCCGAACTTAACCCCGAATGGTTCGAAGAGCACCTCGGCCTCGATGAATCTGGAAAAGGTGACGTTTTCGGACCTGTCATTTCTGCATGTGTTATTGGTGATGCCCAGATGGTCAAGATGTGGCGCGAAGCAGGCGTTCAAGATTCCAAAAAACTAAACGATGTTAAAATAGCCGCACTCGATCGTGCGATTCGTGAGACCCCGGGCGTAGTGGTAAAAACCACCTATATGCGCATGGCTAAATACAATGAACTGCATAGCCGGTTTGGGAAAAATCTGAATCGCTTACTTGGCTGGATGCATGCGACATCCGCGACGGAAGCGTTACAGCAATACGAATTAGCCCACGGAAAAAAACCTGCTTGGGGATTGCTCGACCAGTTTACCGAAGAACCTTTAGTTCAAAATGAACTCGCCCGCAAAGGCATCGTCTTTGATTTACGCATGCGCACCAAAGCAGAATCGGATCCGGTGGTAGCCGCTGCTTCGATTGTCGCCCGCGCTGCCTTCGTCAGAGAAATTGAACGTTTGGCAGCCGACGGCGGCGTTCCACTTCCCAAGGGCGCGGGCATGAAACAACATAAAGAGGCAATGGAAGAACTCGTAGGGCGTCATGGCCCTGCAGGATTAATTAATTTTGCGAAGTTACACTTCCGTGAAACCTACGAACCACGTGGATTAGAAGTGCCTGAGAAGAAGGCCTTCAAGCCGAAGAAGAAGGGCTGATGGCATCGCTCGCCCAGTTCGATCGACGTCGCGGCGCCGACCGACCGGGCATTGCGGGCATCGATGAGGCAGGTCGAGGAGCCCTCGCTGGACCTGTTGTCGCTGCGTCTGTCTGGCTCGATGGTGGCTTCTATGGAGACACGAGCTGTCTCCGGCGCGTTCGCGGTGCCAATGACTCCAAGGTCTTAAGCGCAAGCGAGCGCGATGACTTGCGCGCGAGCATTGAAGCTCTGCGTGCTGAAGGAAAACTACGCGTTGCTTGGGCGGCGTGCAATGTCATGGAAATCGCTACACTCAATATCCTTGGTGCCACCCGAGCGGCTATGGCGCGTTGCTTGGCTGAATTTGATACCGCCGCTCGTCCAAGTCAGCCCTTTGCAATGGCGGGAACCGATAGTGAACTTTTTGGATTCGATTCACGAACGTCGGTCCTTGTACTTGTCGACGGCCTACCGCTTCGTCCATTTGTTTGGGCACATGAAGCCATTAAGCAGGGCGATGGTAAGTCGCTGGCAATTGCTCTGGCTTCGATCGTCGCAAAGGTTGAACGGGACCGCCTGATGGTGGAGTTGGATACGACATATCCGGCTTATGGATTTGCTGTCCATAAAGGGTATGCGGTGCCACAGCACGTCGAAGCGATTAAAACACACGGGCCCTGCCCTGAACACCGTGAGTTATTTTTACGTAAAATACTTGCCGGCGAGGCCGTGCCGTCCGACGAGCAAGCTGAGTTTGAGTTCTGAGTACTGTTAAAACTTTCCCGCTTCCTGCTTGCTCCTTTTCACTCTGCTTCAGTGCGATAACACTTAAGCAGCCGCATCCACGAATAACCATGCCCAGGTGGCACGAACGCTGCCATCTGGATTTCCATACAGTCGCGTGTAATCCCGAAGGAGCGACCGCAGCGTGCCCCCATTAAAATGCGGCTCACCGGTGACGCCTGAGTTATGCAACGTACGGAGAAAATCGACGGCTGATGGATAAGCCTCTGGATGCTCCAGGACGGCGCTACCGCGGATCTTAAAGCCCGCTCGACGGATCATGGCGATCCACATTGCCTCATCGCGCCAGTGAATCGGACCCTCTCCCGCCAGGGCACGTAATTCACAAAAGCCTGGTTCGCACGGCACTCCCAATAACAACCTGCCTCCTTGATGGATGGATGTGTGCCATCGACGCAGTACGTTACCTGGATCAGGTGCCCATTGAAGCATTCCATTGGATGCTAAATTATGGCACGGGAAGATTTCACCGAAGCCATCATGCACCGTCCATGTAGCTGATGGAGCAGATAGCTTACCAATCTCAACCATGGCAAGCGAGCTATCGGAAGCGTCGACCACCGCACCTTGTGCCAACAATGCGCGCGTCAAGAAACCTGTCCCAGCACCCAGTTCTGTAACGCGTTCGCCCGATTCAAAAGGCGCAAAAGCCGCTAGGGCTTCTGCAAAGCGACGCTGGGGGGTTGCGTGCGCTTCGTAGGTGGATGCCTTGGCATTAAAGTGCATGACCGTCCTCCTTTACTAAAAACTCGGAAAGCATATGTCCGGCACCTTCAACCCGCACACAGCCTTTAATCGCATCTACTACACCTTCTGCATGCAGCAAAGGATCATTGTCGCCCACATAAGCTTCCCAGCCATCAGGCAGGCCACGACGGGCATAGGCAACGAGGCCCGCACTCGCAGGCTCTGCCAAACGCATTAAGCCCTCTTCGAGTAATTCCTGAGAGTATGGCAATTCGTCCCGCACAACAGATAGCGCAAGGCCTGCCCGCACCCTAAAGTCAGCCAAGGCGGCAAGTGGATCTTGGCGAAGTTGACGTACGAGCCATTGGACTTGGGTTCGTGAAATTTTACCGCAGCCACCATCTTCGCTACAAAACGACGTAAAGGGTGCGACGAGTAAAACTTTATCCGGAAAACGCACACCCCGTGAGGCTGCTTCTAAAACTCGATGAGCACCGAATGACCATGCGACGACTGCATCACAATCCGCAGCGGCTTCTGCGGCACCTGGAATGGGCGCGAGTAGCACATGCTGTGCATGGGGCGCATGGACTTCTGCCAGTGGACGTAATTCCGCTGGCGAAATACCCCACCCGCCTACCCAGCCAATCATCATAAATTAAGTCCTTTCAGTGCAGCGACAAAGCCTGCGCGCGTATTCTCTGTTAAGTTTCGGTGTAAAGAAATGCGGATGCGTGCCGTTCCATCTGGAACTGTTGGCGGGCGTATAGCTGCAACCAAGAACCCGGCAGACCGAAGGCTTTCAGCCATTTTTAGCACACGGACAGCATCACCCATCACAATCGGAATGATGGGCGAGTGTCCGCTCGGCACCGAAAAACCAGCTTCACTGAGACCCTCTCTCCATTCGCGCGATAGGTTATGCCAGCGCGGACGATCCGGTGAGAAATCGCGCGTGCGCCCGATTGCAGCCAGCGCTGCGGCAACAGCAGGCGGAGCAAGGTGCGTCGAGTAAACAAATTCTCCAGCAAGATTCACGAGTGTCTCGCGGATGTCAGGATTATGACAAAGCACATAGGCACCTTGCGAACCGAGCGCCTTGCCGAGTGTGCCCACTACGACGTCTGCGGCAGCACGGCAGCCCTGCTCTTCTTGTAAACCCGACCCAGTGGAACCATGCCAGCCTGTCGCATGGGCTTCGTCGAGAATCCACACAAAACCATGACGGGCACGAAGCGTTGTCAGCCTCGGTAAATCGGGTGCATCACCGTCCATCGAATAAATACTCTCGGTAACGACAAAGATCGCTCCATCACGTCCGGATTCCTCAACGAGCATCAACTCGAGGGCATCAAGATCGTTGTGGGCAAAACGTCGGAGGCGCGCCCCTGAGGTCAGAATGCCATTAACCATGCTCGCATGAATGAGACGGTCGGCCAAAACAACATCACCGGGCTTAGGGAGCTGTCCAAGCACCGCACCATTGGCGGCATAACCGGAATTCATTAGCAGTGCGTGGGGATAACCATGCCAAGCGGCAAGCGTCTCTTCGAGCTTTGCATGTAACTCAGTATAGCCAGTAACGAGTGCACTGGCTGATGCCGACGCACCCCAGGTATGCAGTGCTTCCGCCGCGGCAATGAGCACTGCAGGGTCGTGCGCAAGGTCAAGGTAATCATTACCAGCGAGATTGGTAAGCGTGTCAGTAGATGGACGTGCGGTAGTTTTACGCAAGAGCCCTGCAGCTTCGCGGGCTGCAAGTGCCTCACGCAGACGTTGGTCAACGCGGTCCTTCATGGTAGCTCCATTCTCTCTGGCTTGTGGGCACCGAAGGCTGACTCTCCGATTAAAATTAAGCCGGCATCACGGATGCCCTCTCGATTAGCCAATGCGACAGCGGGGTCGGGTGCAGCATGCGCGGCGTTGAGCCAGATACCGACGGGCCCAGCATGACGAGCAGCGAGGTAATCGGCAGCTAAGCGTGCCTGGTTGATAGCACCCAGACGGTCATCAACGACCATAACAACGAGGTCCGGTCGAATGGCTGCAATAAAGTCCGCCCAGTCTTTACCAAGCGGATCAATGGGCACCGCAATGCCACCCGCCCCTTCAATCACGCGGTGTGCGCTGGCTGGTAATTTAGTATAAAGTCCTGTTAACCACAGAAGACTTAGGCGCACGTTTGCCTGAGCGGCAGCCGCAAGTGGAGCAAGTGGGAGCGGAAGCGCCACAAGTGTATGGGCACTTGCCCAATCGCCAGCAGCAGCAAGGGCATCCGCGGGACGTCCTGCGGCCGCACCACTCTCAACCGGCTTAACAACTTGGGTCACACCGCGTGCTGAAAGCGCACGGGCAATCCAACCAGCGACGCGGGTCTTGCCCACGCTGGTGTCGGATCCTGTGACGAAAATCGTGGCCAAGATAAAAACTTAGAGCTTACAGCCACAGCCGGAACCACAGCCCTCGTCATCGCCTTCAGCAACAACAGGTGCGAGTTCAGCAGGATTAGGCCAGGGGGCAGGCGTAGCTTGGTCAGGCTTAATTTCGCCCTTATGAACACGACGGGCCTCATCGGGGTGCAACGGGTGAAGACCCAGTCGCTTCATTAAGTTCATATCTTCTTCGATATCTGGATTACCTGTAGTCAGAAGTTTTTCGCCGAGGAAGATTGAGTTGGCACCAGCGAGATAACACAGCGCTTGGGTTTCGTCGGACATGTTAGCCCGCCCTGCTGAGAGACGCACCATTGCCTTGGGCATAAGGATGCG
>CAIYUD010000041.1 GCA_903929325.1 uncultured Opitutia bacterium
ACTGCGCCCCCTACCAACACCCTTAGCCTACGCTGCCTCGACGGTAGACAATGAGCGCTTGATTGTTATCGGCGGACAAACTGCCCCCGACGCTACTCAAGCAGATACATTCTTCGGTATACTCGACCTCAAAGACCCTGCGCCTAAATGGGATGTGCGGCCATGGGTTGGTACTGGTCGTATTTTAGCAACCGCGGGCGTTCTCGACGGTAAGCTCTACTTGATGGGTGGCTGTACACTTGCAGCCAGCCCAGAAGGGAAGCCTCAACGCACGTACCTTCAAACGACGCGGGTCTTTAAACTTTCTTCGAACGTGACCGACTGGGAATCAGCTTCGGTAGCGGGCGCAGACCTTCCCTTCCCCTTGGCCGCAAGCTGTGGGCCAGCAATCGTTCGTGATAGTCGCATCATCCTACTCGGCGGCGATGATGGCTCTCACTATGGCAAATCGCCACAAACGCACCCCGGCCAACGTAGCGACATCCTTGTCTACAACCCGCGCGAGTCCGTTTTTGAAAATACCGGGAAGCTGTCACTCGGCGTAGCGACGGCACCTGTTGTTGTTTTAGGCTCAGATGTTATTGTCGTCAGCGGTGAGATAAAACCAGGCGTGCGCACACCCGCCATGCAGGTGACTCATCTCACGTACGTCGCCTCCTACAATTGGATTGATGGATTAGTCTTAGCACTTGCGCTCATCGCCCTTGGGCTGCTCGTGCGCGAAATTCTTCGTGGAGGTTTGCGCCGAACAATTCGCTCACTTGGGGATGCTAACCTGCCCAGTCGAGCGGCGTGGATTGCGGTCGGATTACTCTTCGTAGTGGCGATGCTGAATTACCTCGATCGGCAACTGCTGGCATCGATGAGTGGGCCGATTATTCGCGACATTCCACAAACGAGTGCAGAGTTTGGATTACTCACCGCCATCTTCCTCTTTGTCTACTCCGCTTTAAGTCCCGTCGGTGGTATTCTCGCTGATCGCTACAGTCGGCGCATGGTTATCCTAGTCTCGCTCGCAGTATGGTCCGCGGTAACTTGGTTGACAGGACACGTCACAGACTATCGAGGTCTCGTTATCGCTCGTGCACTCATGGGTGTAAGCGAAGCGTTCTACATCCCTGCGGCGCTCGCACTGATTACAGACTATCACCGCGGGCGTACGCGATCACTTGCGACAGGCCTGCACATGAGTGGCATCTACCTTGGACAAGCCCTGGCGGGCGTCGGCGGTTATGTCGCCGAAGCCGCCGGCTGGCGTCTGACATTTGGCATCTTCGGTCTCGTTGGAGTCATCTACTCACTTGTTCTGATCATCTGGCTCCGCGAACCTTCAGGTGATGCAGAGACAGAAGTTGCGAACGCTGAATCGACATCGGGGAAACCAAGTGTCGTCGAAATTTTGCGTGGTTGCCTGCAAGTGCCTGCCTTCTGGTTACTCTTTGCAATCTGCGCCTGCGCGAGTGCTTCGAACTGGTTTATTCTTAGCTGGTTGCCACGCCTACTACAGGAAAACTTTAATCTCTCGATGGGAGAAGCTGGCACATGGGCAACCATGCCAACCTCGATTGCTAAGTACATCGCTGTACTCGGCGGTGCCGTGTTAGCTGACCGTTTAAGCGTACACAACCCCCGCGCTCGCAGTCGACTTGCGTCACTCGGCTTCATCATTGCCGGCCCAATGATTGCCATAACCACAATCGTGCCCGAAGGCGCACTCGTGATCTTCGTTGGTCTCGTGATTTTCCAAGGCATCGCTCAAGGTGTGCTCGACGCCACAATGATGCCAATTCTCCGATCACATATCGGTGGCCGCTTTGCTGCTACCGGGTATGGCTTCCTCAACTTAGCTGGCGCGGGTATCGGTGGCCTGACCGTCTATTACGGAGGTGCCCTCAAAGATGCCGGCATACCCCTGGCTACCACATTAGCGCTATCGGGTGCGGGCTTGCTCGCCTGTGGTCTGGCACTCGCACTCCTGCCGAAACCGCCAGAAATCGCCGACTAAAAGCCAGTTTTGCGCTTTGCCTCAGTGCGAAAGCGGGTTAAGTCAAAAGGCTTTCCATGACCACATTCAAGATCCATGGCATCTGTGCCGCCACCCATACGCCTTTCGCTGCCGATGGATCACTCAATCTCACAGCGGTTGAGAAGCAGCGCGATCACCTTTTAGCGCGCAAAGTCACTCAAGTCTTCATTGGCGGAAGCACAGGTGAAAGCCACTCGGTCTCAACCTCAGAGCGATTGGCGCTGGCAGAACGCTGGATGGCCGCCGCCAAGGGTACGGAGATGCGCGTGATTGTGCATGTCGGCTCGAATAATCTTCGCGATGCGGCCGAGCTTGCAGCCCATGCCCAAAAAGTTGGCGCTGCGGCGGTGTCCATGCTCTCACCTTCCTACTTCAAGCCACGCACGCTCGCCGATCTTATCGCTTGCTGCGAAATGGTCGCAAAAGCTGCCCCTGCTCTGCCTTTCTATTACTACGACATTCCTGTGCTCACCGGCGTAAACTTTTCAATGGAAGAGTTTTTGAATACAGCACCGGCTCGCATTCCCAATCTTGCTGGAATCAAATACACAAACCCTGACCTCATGGCTTACCAGCTCGCTCGCCGGGGTGGCGGCGGCAAGTTTGATTTACCCTGGGGATGTGATGAGTTCTTCCTCGCCGCACTCGCTCTTGGAGCACAAGGCGCCGTCGGAAGCACCTTTAACTTTGCACCCGGCATCTATCAGCGCCTGCAGAAAGCTTATCAAGCAGGCGACATGGCTGCCGCCCAGACCGAACAGTTCCGATCCGTCCAACTCGTCCAAGTCGTTGCCAAACGCGGCTACATGGGCTCCGCCAAAGCACTCATGAATCACCTCGGGGTACCTGTTGGTCCCGCCCGTTTACCGAATAGTAATCCTGATGCTGATGGCGTAGCCGCCATGATTAAAGAACTCGAAGCGATTGGTTACTTTGGCTGGAAAGATTAATGCGCTCGTTCCTCGTCAGCTTGCTTGCACTCAGTGCGAGCTTATCAGCCGCCGATTCACCCGACCTAGCACGCCTGCGTGCTAGAATGTCAGATAAAAGACCGGTGACTTGGCTTTTTACAGGAGACAGCATCACACACGGAGCCCTACACACGAAGGGCTGGAGATGCTTCACGGAAATCTTTGCAGAGCGTGTGCGATTCGAAATGAATCGTCGATCCGACATCGTTATTAACACAGGTATTAGTGGCGATACGACGGCTGGCATCATCGCCGCACTCGATTGGCGCCTCAGTCGCTTCCAGCCTGATGTGACGTTCATTATGTTCGGAATGAATGACAGCGTCATCGGCCCTGATCTTGCTACCTATGAAGCCAATCTTCGCAAAGTAGTGACTGAGGCGCGTAAAAACGGGGGCATCCCTGTACTCATGAGAGTCAATCCATGTCTACCTGGCTCCGCTCAAGAGAAACGACATGCAAAACTCGAAAGCTATATGGACGTTGTCGCAAAGATTGCTACCGATGAAAAATTAATACTCGTCGACCACTGGGCCGATTGGCGCAAAGAGCCGAAATCCATTGCCCCCATGATGAATGACGAAGTGCATCCCAATGCCCGCGGACATCAAGAGATGGCCATTCGTATTTTACAGGCAGTCGGACTCAGTGATCCTAAAGCATTTACAGGTCGATTAAGCGCACCTGCCCAAGGCAAATAAGCCTAATGGGTAGCGGAACCTGCATCGCCTCACGGCTGTCTCAATAACCTCCCCTTATGCGTCTCCTCATTCTTCCATTATTCCTTGCACTTTGTGTCTCCGCGGACCCCACGCCGCCGACGGTTGTCTTTAAAGCTGGCGAGACCGACAAGTTTCCTTCCATTCGCATCCCTGCCTTACTCTGCACGAAAAAGGGCACCTTGCTTGCAGCAGCTGAGGGACGAAACAAAGCCCACGACCAAGCCGAGAATGATTACATTCTCCGTCGCTCAACGGACAACGGAAAGACTTGGTCGAAGTCCGAAGTTATTCTCGAACAAGGCGCAACCTGTTTAAATAACCCCTGCTTCGTGCAAGAATCCAAGAGCGGTCGCATCTTTCTCTTCTTCCAAACCTACCCTCCTGGCGTCGGACAGTTTAGCAAAGGCGTAAAGACAGGACCTGAAGGCCCAAATAAAATTGGCTACGTCACATCCGATGACGATGGGCAAACATGGTCGAAGCCTGTCGATGTCTCCAATCTTAAACCTGACAACTCAACAACCACTGCATCTGGACCGGGCATCGGCATTCAGATTAGCAAAGGAGCCAAGGCCGGCCGACTCATCATGCCTTTCAACTCCAAGGAAGGCGGAAGCTTCTTCAACTGGGTCGCTTATTCGGATGACGCAGGCAAAACCTGGAAACGCGGTGCCAACGTGCCGCAGGAGAAAATGGAGCTCAATGAAGTACAGGTCTGTGAGACCTCAAACGGTGGACTTTATTTGAACTCCCGTAAATGGAAGGGCGGAAACTTTCGCAAAGTCTCTTGGTCAACCAACGGAGGCGAGAGCTGGACCAGTGCCGCCGATGACGTAGGCATGCCTGGACCTGACTGCCAGAACTCGCTTTTAGCCATTCCGGGTAACAAACCCCGCATTGTCGTCCTAGGCCCAACAGGCGGAGCCAGATCCAAGGGAACCATCCGCATCTCGACGAATGACGGCAAGACCTGGGACAAGTCTCGTTTGCTCGTCACAGGACCATTCGCCTACAGCTCGATGGCGCTCATGAAGGACGGGCGTATCGGCGTAATCTACGAACCCAACAACGGTGCGGAGATTCTCTTCACCTCGGTCGACCTCGCCTGGATTGAAAAAGGCGAGTGACATGCGCAGGTTCGTTGCGCTTTTTGTTTTAACAGCAACGGCCAGTGCTGCGGTACGTTTTGATCCGTTCTTGGGGGATCACATGGTGCTGCAACGAGAACAGCCAATCGTTATCCGAGGAACAGCCAACCCCTCAGAAGTCATACAAGTAGCGCTTGGAAACGAGCAGCTCCCTGCTACCGCCAGCTCGACGGGCGAATGGGAAGCACGCTTCCGTCCACGCCCTGCAAATAAAGTAGCGGTAACCCTTAAAGCAAAAGCGCCTTCAGGAGAGGCAACTTTAGCTGATGTTTTAATCGGAGATGTTTGGGTTTGTGCAGGTCAATCCAACATGGAGTTCCCTGTCGGACGAGAACAGAAGGAAAACTTAATGGAGTCCGCCAAGTCATGGAATGACTCACCGTCACTGCGTATTCTCAACTATAGTTTCCCAGGACAGTATATCTCACAAAAGGCACTGAG
>CAIYUD010000042.1 GCA_903929325.1 uncultured Opitutia bacterium
ATCAATGCGCTTAGCGGTTTCATCACTGTGCGTCTGCGTGCGGCCAATTTCTCTGCCGAGGAAGACGGTTTCGCTATTCTCGCCCCAGGCTACGGGACCTAAGTCACTCATGCCCCAATCACAAACCATCTGCCGGGCAATACGGGTGGCTTGTTTGATGTCCGAGGATGCACCACTGCTGATATCGCCAGTGATGACGCGCTCCCCTACCCGGCCAGCCATAGCGCTGCAAATTAAGTCAAGCAGTTGAGCCTTTGAATAACCCAAAAGATCTTTACTCGGTAGATACATCGCCATGCCCAAGGCTCGACCGCGCGGCAAGATGGTTACTTTGTGAAGCGGGAAGGAGCCGTCGTCGATGAGAACTTGGACGACCGCATGGCCGGCTTCGTGGTAAGCTGTCGCCTTACGATCTTTTTCATCGAAGAGACGCTTACGCTCACGGCCGAAGGCAATTTTATCGCGCGCTTCTTCGACGTCAGACATCTCTACTTTTTCGCGATTCTTGCGGGCAGCATGCAGTGCCGACTCATTTAACAAATTCGATAAATCTGCACCCGCCATGCCAGATGTCATCCGCGCGATACGATTAAGGTCGACGGAGGCACCCAACTGGAATCGTTTCGCATGGACCGCGAGCACCGCTTCGCGCCCGCGTAAATCTGGAAGATCGACGTGTACTTGTCGGTCAAAACGTCCTGGGCGCAGCAAGGCACTATCGAGCACGTCCGAGCGATTCGTTGCGGCAATCACGATGACACCTTCGTTGCCATCAAACCCGTCCATCTCGACGAGCAAAGCATTGAGCGTTTGCTCGCGTTCGTCGTGTCCACCACCCACACCCGCACCACGCTGGCGACCGACCGCATCAATTTCATCGATAAAGATAATGGAAGGTGCTGCCTTACGAGCTTGCTCGAAAGTGTCGCGCACACGTGAAGCACCCACACCAACAAACATTTCAACAAAGTCTGAGCCGCTGATGCTGAAGAATGGTACTTCGGCCTCTCCCGCAATCGCTCGGGCCAATAGCGTCTTACCCGTACCTGGGGGGCCAACCATCAAGATGCCACGGGGAATGCGCGCGCCGAGTTTCGTAAACTTTTTGGGATCACGTAAGAACTCCACAACTTCGCGCACCTCTTCTTTTGACTCATCGCAGCCAGCGACATCCTTAAAGGTGACCACTTCTTTGTCTTTACCCGAAAGCTTAGCCTTCGATTTTCCAAACTGCATCGCACCACGCTGCGAACTGCGCAACATCCGCCACATCAAGTAAAAGATGGCTGCGTAGAAAATGAGTGAAGGTAATAATCCGAAGAAAGTTGAAGAAGCCGTGTCAGCCTTGATTTCTTTGAAGTTATCAGAGCCTACAGCCGTGCGTAAGGACGCATAGTCTACATCGGTTAATTTGCCTGAAGCGATGAACTCACTAGGGGCAGCGTCTTTCTCTTCACCCTTTACGACCAGCTCGCCGGTAATCGTGTACCAGTTATCGGTGCCACCACTGCGATCGGGCTGCACTTTCGCGTTCTTAATTTTATGCTCTTGAGCATAGGCTAAAACTTGAGAGTTCTCCAACTTCTGTGGCTCTCGAATGCTCGGCGCAGAATACTGGACGAGGGCAACCGTGGCAGTTACCAAAAGCAGCCAAATAAGAAGAGGCTTTGGATTAAAGCGGCTGTTAGATTCGGGTTCGTCGTCCTGACTCATCGTGGAGTGTCTGAACTTATGCCGGGACTTTGCCAAGTCAACCGGAGAGCCCTCTCACAAGGTCCAGATAGGCGCAAAGAGTCTGCCGGAGGGGCGCCGGGCACCCAAATAACTTCACCGTTGATAATAATCACTGGCAACTGATCCCGAAGCTCCCGGGGAACCTTTCGGTCAATCAGTAAATCGGAAACCTTTGCCGAACCCGCACTTCCGAGAGGTTGGTAACGATCGCCGGGAAGGCGTGAGCGCCAAAACAGGCTCACAGGAGATGTCGCCTTTAAGTAAACCGTATGTGTCGGCAAAATCTCCCCGCGAGACAGAGAGGCCCAGAGAACTTCATCCACTTTTACATACGCTGCAGATAAGCCCGACTCTGTACGTGAACCGCCGACGACAAGCGGGCGCAGTGACTCACCCCACCCCGTGCTCATTTCGAAAACCTTTAACACGCCCACTGCAAGCTCCCACTCGACCCCACCCAAGGCGTAGCGACCTGATCGACCCGAAACAACATCGTCAACTAAGGTCTCAAAAGTTGTGCCGGCGACATCCTCGATGCCGTGTGACCAAAGCAACTCCGAACAAGCCAGTCGACTTAAGGCACGCGGACGACCAACCAAGCCCTTTACAGATAAATCGCCAGTGGTGCTTGGCAAAGCACCCAGCTCAGCGAGCCAGGCACGAAGTGCATCGGCAGCTTCTCCCATGTTGTCGGCGACTTTCACTGCACCATCCGCCCAGGCAGATCCAAAAGTTGCTTCCAGCGCAGGGATAACTTCAGCGCGAACGCGATTACGCGGCACCGTAGTGTCTGTATTCGTCGCGTCTTCGCGCCAGGGCACGCCTGCGTCAAAAAGTACCGCGCGAAGTTCACGTCGACGGCGAGCGAGCAATGGCCTCAAACGAAAAGTACCGTCGCGAAAACCTTGAATAGCACGTGGCGCAGCCAGTCCCTCGACACCTGAGCCGCGTGCGCTGCGAAGTAAAAATGTTTCCATTCGGTCATCAAGGTGATGCCCGAGACAAAGCGCGCGTGCACCCAGCTTCGACATGACTTTCGCAAACCAGACGTGACGGTCTCGACGCAAGATTGTCTCGCTCGCTGGACCGACTGCCTCGCGCTGCCCAACTTCACAGGGAATTCCGAGTGTGGCCGTTAAAGCAGTCACCCAAGATGCATCGCCTGCTGATTCCGCGCCACGGACGCGGTGATCATAATGCAAAACATATAATCGCGGACGCAGCGCTTCGTCCGCTGATAGAGCTGCTAGCAAAGCGACTGAGTCAGCGCCGCCCGATACAGCCACGGCAATGACTGGTTCCTGCAGCAAACGCTCCCGTACGGAATTATCTAAGCCAAGCTTACGTCCAGCAGCTTGCAGAGCGGCACGAAGTACAGGGGATGCGGGTAGTGCTTCCACGGATAAACCCTACCTTAAGGACAGATGCGAGCGAGCCGTAAGCACCCTCAGTAGTTCAGCGAGTCCTTACCATACCAAGGCCGGAGCACCTCGGGTATACGAACTGAGCCATCCGCCTGCAAATTGTTCTCAAGAATAGCTGCCAAGACGCGTGGCAAGCCAAGGCCAGAACCATTCAGTGTATGCACAAAGTTAGCCTTACCTTCTTTATCACGGAAGCGAATGCCAGCTCGACGTGCTTGGAAGTCGGTAAATGAAGAACAGCTCGAAACTTCCAGCCAGCGTTTTTGGCCACCGGCCCAAACTTCGAGGTCATACTGCTTGCTATGCGGGAACCCGATGTCACCCGCGCAAATACTGAGCACGCGGTATGGAAGGTTAAGTTTTTGCAAGAGACGTTCGGCGTCCGTGCGCAATGATTCCAATTCAGCCAGGGATGTCTCCGGGTGGACCCATTTCACGAGCTCAACTTTATCAAACTGATGCAAACGATTCAGTCCGCGAACATGTGCACCCCAACTCCCTGCTTCACGACGGAAACATGGCGTATACCCCACGCGTTTCACAGGAAGCGCATCCAAGGGTAAAATTTCATCGCGGAAGAAATTAGTGACGGGCACTTCAGCCGTCGGGATCATATAAAGATCATCGGTCTGCGCGTGATACATTTGCCCCTCTTTATCGGGCAACTGACCCGTGGCAGTAGCGCTCGCTGTATTCACCAGCAAAGGCGCATGGACTTCTTCGTAACCAGCCTGGCCTGCTTCCTGTAAACAAAACTGGATAAGTGAACGCACCAGACGCGCCATGTCGCCGACGTAAAAAGGGAAACCTGCTCCCGTAACTTTTACGCCGCGCTCAAAGTCGACTGCTTTCGAAAACCAGGCAATGTCCCAGTGCGCCTTAGCCGCAGGCGAAACCAATTTCGCAGGATCACCCCATGTGGATGCGACAACGTTATCCGTCTCCGCACGTCCATCAGGGACGCTCGCATCAGGAATATTGGGGACAGAAAGACAAGCGGTGCGCCATGCTTCGTCCGCATCAGCGACGGATTTCTCGAGTTCTTTAACTTTAGCCGAAAGTGCCTTCATCTCAGCCAACTTAGCTTGAAACTCCGGCGAGCCCTTGGGCAACTTCGCCATTTCTTGATTGGCACCGTTCTGCGCTGACCGTGCGGACTCAAACTCTGTGACAGCATGCCGACGACGTTCATCGGCTGCCAGGACCGCATCGAGGTCGACCGTGAATTTCTTCCGGGCAACGCCCTTGCGGACGGTGTCGATTTGTTCGCGGATTAACTTTGGGTCGAGCATGGGTGTAAGATTGCCGAATCACCCCGCCCCACGGCAAGGTGGATTCTTAGCGTGGTTGCCGACGAGGCTCTTTGGCTGGCTCTGGCGGGGCATCTTTGCCGCCCTCCTTTGTCGTCAAATCCGTGCGATCATAGGTGAAGCTCAACTCCGCACTACCTAGAGTCCGATCTTTCATAGCCGCTAAAAGCACGTCTCGGTTCACTTGAGCTGGCGAAACCTTTAAGTCTGGAGCCGAGGAAAGTGCATAGAGCGTGAGGGTGTACGTCTTCACACCTGGACCCTTGGAGTGCGGCGGGGCGTAGCCGAGCGAACGATTAATACAATTACTCCCAAAGACCCCAATGCCCTTCGTGGCTTTGGCGAGCGACTTTGTCTCAGCGGGGATATTGTAAACGGTCCAATACCACTTAGCCGCTTCACCCTCGTGAGGAAAGTGGTGCATGATAAGTGCGAAAGACTTCGTACCCGCAGGTACGCCGGACCATTCGAGCGGCGGACTCACCCCGTCGCCGTCGCCTGTAAACTCTCGAGGCAAGGCACCACCATTCGCAACTACCGGACTGCGTAAAACGAAACCTGGGGTGCCCTTTGGTTTTACTTCAGCCGCCTGCAGGCAAAATGATGTCAGAAAAAGAATGAAGGCGGTGGTGCGCATATCGATTGAACCCCAAAGAGGTTTTTTAGTTTAAAGTCCGCGAGCAATGCGGCCGTTAAGGTATTTAGCCACCCAAGCGAGCCGCTCACGACTAACACCCGAGCCACATTCATATTCCTGCTCTTTGCCCTTCAGTAATACCTGGTACTGGACTTGGTAGCCACCACGCCGAGAGCGCGAAGTTGATTCAATAATCTCCGCATGATCGTAGTCTAACCAGCGACGGCGGCGCGTCCAATAAAGCCCAAGAAAACCGACCCGGTGCCGCAGTTCGTCTCCGCGCACTTCCAGGATGAACTTACCACAGAGCGCCATCATTGCGATGGACCCGAACAGCAGCGTGCCAAAGAGAAATGGAATACCGAAGATTGACTGAAAGAGACTGAACTCGCCCTTGTAAATCTGGGTGCCGTAGATGCCGCCGAGCGACCCGCCACTCCAGATACACATGAAGGGAACGAGGAACCAAGCTAAGGCGCTACGCGTCGTGACGCTGATGCGAAAACCATCCATGGATTCCTCGACCTGTACACCCTTGGGCGGATGGGTCGGCATCGCTTGGGGTCGCTGCGCAAAGGGGAGCGCCGTCTTGCATGCTTCGATGCCAAATGATTGGTCGCACGAACGACAAACGGCCAGCCCGGCCGACGGAGCAATTTCCGAGGCCGGAATCGGCAAGCCACACTCTGGGCAATGAAGTTCCATACCGAGAAACTGAACAGTCGTTGCCGGTGGACAAGCCTTGACCCAAAGGGGCGGTTCCCGGCGCGCGCACGCACCGGGAACCGCTTAGGGGTTTGCTATGAACCGATCAGACGCGTGCTGCCTTAGGGGCAAACACCTCATCTGCGCGGAAAAAACGCCGAATCTCGTCCTCTGCAGCTGCAGGGCTATCAGATGCGTGACAAACGTTGCGCATCATTTCGGTACCAAAATCTCCGCGAATCGTGCCCTTGGGGGCGACCTTTGAATTCGTCGGACCTAGCAATTCGCGAACGCGGGCAATCACGTTCTCGCCCGAAAGGACGAGCGCAATGACAGGACGCGAGGACATGAAGGCCTCAATTTCAGGGTAAAAAGGCTTATCGGCGACGTGGGCGTAATGCTCACGTAACACAGATGGGGTCAGATTCATCATCTTGGCCGCACGAATCACGAATCCAGCTTGTTCAAAGCGGGCAATAACCGTGCCGCAGAGATTCTTCTCCATGGCGTCGGGTTTAAGAATAATAAGGGTCTGTTCCATAATGGCACCCTCGGTAGACGAGGGTTGTTTAAAATGACAGGTCACCTGACCTCGGACAAGTTCAAAAGCCAGGGGCAAAAAAACCGCCTAACCCTCTAAAATTCAGGCCTTTATGAGCAATACGACGGCGTGACAGGCAATCGCCCGACCCTCGCCAACAGCGTCCATGCCTTCTTGGGTTGTCGCCTTAACCCCTATTTGGTCACCCGTAACCCGAAGCAGTGCCGATAGGTTCTTGCGAATAGCTGGGACATGGGGGGCCATCTTTGGCTTTTCTGCCAAAACAACGATGTCGAGATTACCAATCGCCCAGCCCTTCGCGGCGGCTTCCTGGACAGCCCGCTCTACGATGCGCGCTGAATTCATATTCTTGTGCGCCGGATCTGTGTTTGGAAAAAGTTGGCCGATATCAGGCAAGCCTGACGCACCGAGAATCGCATCGGCAACTGCATGCAAGATGACGTCAGCGTCGGAGTGGCCCTCTGGTCCAACGGGTGAATCAATCTTTACACCCCCCAAGATACAGGGACGACCCGCAGCCAAGGTGTGAATATCATACCCGAGTCCGATGCGAAAAGGCGGCTGCATAGAACACTCTCTAAGCCATCCGTGAGCGAATGGGAAGCCCGCGTGGTGTTTTCCCTTGAAGCCTTCCCTCTCGCGGGCAAATTAAAGCTCCCAGGAACGGTGCGGTAGCCAAGTGGTAAGGCCGGGCTCTGCAAAAGCCCCATTCGTCGGTTCGATTCCGACCCGCACCTCCACCTGGGAAACTCAACGTGCCAGCGGCATTGAAAAAACGCGCACGTAATCGACAGTCATCTCAGCAGGCAGTTGACCGTTATCGATGGGATGTTTGCCGGCATCATGCCCAATCATCGTTAACCAAACCTGCTGAGGGCCTTGTGGAAAAAGTTTGGCAGGAGCCGTCAGCACAGGACGCCCATCAAATGTCATGACGGTTTCCTGCTCACCCCAAAGACATCCCCAGGTATGGAAATCAAGCGAGAGGTCAGGCGTCGTTACCACGGCATGCCCACCTACGCTCATTTTTACAGGTAATGGATTCCAGCGATGGATCGACGTGCTGTAATGCGTCAGGTTATAGGTGTCGGTCTCCACGATATCCATCTCTTGCAAGGTCTTGCTCGGACCTGTTCCTCCCTGCCCGTCATGCATTTGTAGCCAGAAAGACCCATGCCAACCCGCACCCTTGGGGTATTTCATCCGTGCTTCGAAATAGCCATGCGTAAACTCGCGGCGCGAAATAATTCCCGCCCCGGTGTAACCTTTACCGCGAACCTCTTGCTTGCGACCCGTAAGGACAAGCAAACCGTCACGTAACGAAATATTCTCGGGCACCTGCGTGCTCAAAAGCTTACTGTCCGTACGTACAATCCATTCACGGTCATTCAACTCTTTGGCATTAAAGTCATCACCCCACACCTGCAGCCACCCCTCAGGAGGCGCAGCAGGCACAACCACTGATAATGAGAGCGCTAAGAAAATAGCGCCTTTCATTTATCGAGCAGGCTTACGCAGACTGTCGGGACCGTTCACCTTGGCGTTCACGCGAAGACGTAAGCCATTCAGGCGAATGAAGCCCGTAGCGTCGTCTTGATTGTAAGCCTTGGTAGGATCCGCTTCCATCGTGGCAATATGCGGATTGTAGAGCGAGCGCGGGCTCTTCCGGCCAGCAACATAAACGCCGCCCTTGTAAAGCTTCACACGAACCGTACCGGTGACGTTACGCTGGGACTCTGTGACGAGTGTCTGCAAGGCAAGACGCTCCGGTGCATACCAAAAACCGTTATACACGAGAGCCGCATAACGCGGGATTAAGGAGTCGCGCAAGTTCATCACTTCGCGATCCATCGTGAGGGATTCAATTTGGCGATGTGCGAACTGCAAAATGGTGCCACCGGGTGTCTCGTAGACGCCGCGACTCTTCATCCCAACGAAACGGTTTTCCACCATGTCGACGCGGCCAACGCCGTGTTTACCACCCAAGCGATTCAACTCACGCATGACGCCTAAGGGATTCAGCTTCTTGCCATTCACAGCTACGCAATCGCCGGTGCGGTACTCAAGTTCAACAAACTCAGGCTTGTTGGGCGCATCCTCAGGAGCGACCGAGAGCTTAAACATGTCCTTATGCTTCGGCGAAAATACATCGAGCCATGGATCCTCGAGGATACCTGCTTCATAGGAGATATGGAGTAAGTTGCGGTCGCTCGAATAGGGCTTCTTGGCACTGGCCTGCACAGGAATTTTGTGGCGCGCACAGTAGTCAATCATCTCAGCACGGCCTGGAAACTCGGCACGAAAAGTCTCATCGCGCCAAGGTGCGATAATTTCAAGGTCAGGGGCCAAGGCAGCAGCCGTTAACTCGAAACGAACTTGGTCGTTACCCTTTCCGGTAGCACCGTGGGCGATAGCGGTGGCACCTTCCTTGCGGGCAATCTCCACCATGCGCTTCGCAATGAGTGGACGCGCAATGGATGTGCCGAGGAAGTATTGTCCTTCGTAAATGGCATTCGCCTGCAACATCGGGTAGATGAAGTCCTTCGCGAACTCCGCTTGAAGGTCGTCGACGTAAAGCTTAGCGGCGCCTGTCTTACGAGCCTTGGCAGGCAGACCGTCGAGTTCATCCTCTTGGCCGACGTTTGCACAGAATGCAATAATCTCAGCGTTGTGATGCTCCTTAATCCAGGAAAGCAGGACGGAGGTGTCGAGACCGCCAGAGTAGGCCAAGACGATCTTCTTCTTAGGGGACTTCTTCATGTGGATAGGTTGAAAGATTAAGCGCGGGCAGCAGCAAGATGGGCAAGCAGGGCCTTTTGAACATGCAAGCGATTCTCCGCTTGATCAAAAATGATACTGGCAGGACTGCTGAGAACTTCCTGAGAAACCTCTTCGCCTGGATGAGCAGGCAAGCAGTGCATAAAGAATGCACCAGGTTTCGCCAGTGACATTAATTTCGGTGTCACGCGGTAGCTATCGAGCTCTTTGAGTCGTTGAGCCTTTTCAGCCTCCATGCCCATGCTAACCCAAACATCTGTATAGACCATATCCGCGCCACGCACCGCAGCTTCAGGGTCTTCGTTAAAGGTGTACGTTGGCGTAAGCTTATCGCGACGCAGCTGCTCCTGGATTTCTTTGCCAGGCGCATAGCCCTTCGGACCGGAAAGCACGACTTCCACGCCAAGGATTGCTCCGGCAAGGATGAACGAGTTCGCCATGTTGCAAGCGGTGTCGCCCAAGAAGGCGACTTTTCTTCCACGCAAACATTCGGCATAGGCTTCGGGCCGACCTGGCGACCAGCGCTCAGCGAGCGTGAACATATCCGTCATCAATTGACAGGGGTGCAGGAAGTCCGAAAGCGCATTGACGACGGGCATCGATCCTTGCGCAGCAAAGTCGACAAGGAGTTGATGGTCGTGGCAACGGATGACCATGCCATGCAGGTAGCGCGAAAGCACGCGGGCCGTGTCTGAAACAGTTTCACCACGCGAGAGCTGCATGTCGTCCGCATTCAACATGACCGGTTGGCCACCCAACTCGTGCACGCCTACTTGAAAGGAAACACGTGTGCGGGTGCTTTTCTTGAAAAAGAGTAAACCCCAAGACTGACGAGCCAAAGACGGAGGCGTGTGACGTCCACGGCCAGCCTTAAGCGCTGCGGCCGTCGCAAAAATGGCCGCAATCTCATCGAAGCTTAAATCGGACTCCTTGAGGAAGTGTCTCATCTCAGGAAAAAGTGGACAATGACAGTACGGGTCGGATTGGACAGCGGAAAATAGCGGCTTAAGCCCGAGGAAGGCCCGCTAAAACCTTACCAAAGATGTCCACAGACTGAGCTAATTCGGCCTCCGTAGCGGTTAAAGGCGGAAGGAAGCGAATCGCGTTCTCCCCTGCAGGAACCACCAAAAGGCCAGCCTCACGTAAAGCTGCAACAATCGGCCGAGGCTCACCATTCACGGCTACGCCGACCATATAGCCTAAACCGCGTAACTCGCGGAAAATATCAGGCCGGGTTAAACCCGCAGCACGGAGCGCAGCATGCCAAGCTGGCGACTGCTTCGTAACCTGTGCAAGCAGACCTTCTTTTTCAATGACCTCTAACGTCGCCAGTGCGGCTGTTGCCGCTAACGGAGATCCGCCAAAAGTGGTTCCGTGAGACCCCGGTGTAAAAAGGTCATCATGTGGCGGTGACACCCAAATAGCACCGATCGGAAATCCAGCACCAAGACCTTTGGCCATCGCAATCGCATCCGGAAGAACACAAGCCTGCTCGAAGGCAAAAAATGTTCCCGTACGACCGATGCCGCACTGAATTTCATCAAGTAATAGTAGTATGTTCCGCTCTGAACACAGCACACGAAGTTCACGCAAGAATGTTGGGTCAGCGACAAAAACGCCACCCTCCCCCTGCACCGTTTCAACAAGCGCAGCGGCAGTTGTTTTGGCATCTAATAAACGATCCCATGCTTTAATATCATTTAAGGGTGCAGACGGAAATCCTGCGAGCAGTGGCCGAAATCCTTTTTGAATTTTTTCCTGAGGCGTCGCTGACATACCCCCAAAGGTACGTCCATGAAATGCGCGTTCTGCCACAACAACAGTTGTGCAAACACCCTCTGCCCCAGCCTTACGCTGACCATGCAACCGTGAGAGCTTAATCAGTGCCTCATTAGCCTCAGCCCCGCTGTTGCAAAAGAGTGCCCGACCTGGACCGCAACGCTTGGATAATTCAGCTGCGAGCTGAACCACCGGTTCACTGCGGAAAAGATTACTCACATGGATCAACTTGCCGGCTTGTTCACGGACGCGAGCGACCCATGTCGGGTGAGCGTGACCCAATGCATTGACCGCAATACCTGTCGAAAAGTCTAAGTAGGCTTTACCAGAATCATCCCAGACGCGCGCGCCCTCGCCGCGGACCAATGTCACAGGCAAGGTCGCGTAGTTGCCCATAAGGAAACGGGCATGCAGGTCTGCAGTGTTTTCGGCCATCAGCTATGAACAATTTCCGTGCCGACCCCTTTGTCAGTAAAGATTTCCAAGAGAAGACTGTGCGGCACACGGCCATCAATAAAGTGCACGCGACGCACACCGTCTCGCAGCGCCTTTACGGCACTATCAACCTTCGGGATCATGCCACCATCGACAACACCCGCGCGCTTCAATTCGTCGACTTCACCAATACGCAAAGTTGGAATGAGCGAGGCCGGATCCTTGGCATCCTTAAGCAAACCAGGCACGTCGCTCATAAAGATCAACCGGCGAGCACGCAATGAACCGGCGATGGCTGCAGCAGCGACATCTGCGTTGGTATTGTAAGGCTGATCATCCTCATCGAGGGCAATCGGTGATATCACCGGGACGTGTCCGTCTGCTTGGGCTTTCTTAATCAACTTCGTTTTCACGAATTTAATGTCGCCCACAAAACCGACGTCGACCTCTTTGCCGGTAGCATCACGTACCAACATCCGTTCGCACAGGTTAACCGCGTTGCCGGGCATACCTAAGGGATTAGCCCCTTTAGCGCGAAGCGCATCGCAGATTTCTTTGTTAATTTCTTCGTTCAGCGTGTGCTCAACAATCTTAACGGTGGCGGCATCGGTCACCCGCATGCCCGCGCGAAACTCGGCTTTGATCCCGGCTTTATCCATGGCACGGGTGATTGCCTTTCCGCCACCATGCACGACCACAACTTGAATGCCGACCGCAGCAAGAAAAGCGATGTCAGTAGCGACGCGCTCACGCCCTGAAGGATCAGGATCATCCATGAAGCTACCGCCGTACTTTACAACGAAGGTAGAGCCACGGAATTTGTGGATGTAAGACAGGGCTTCGAGAAGGACCTCGGCCTTTTCTGCAGGCGTACTCATCGGACGGTGAAAGTTTCACCCAGTTACGCGACCGCGCAATAGGGAAAACAAGGCAAGGAGCTCACTCACTCTTATTGAAGTTCACGTAGGCCTCGGAAAGGTCTGTCGTGAGCAAGCGGAAGCTAGCCTCGCCGAGGTGCAAATGGAGTTTCACGGTAAATCGACGCTGAGTAACCACTGCCTTCCAGCGGGGCTTGTTTTCAGGCAAAGGAAGTCCACCAACCACTGCTGGCACGTCATCGTAGGAGATATCTAACTTGGTCTCGTCTAGGCCGATCCTGGCGTAGCCAGCAGCATCAGCCAAACGACCCCAATTCGGGTCTTCGCCGTACCACGCAGACTTAACTAACAGTGAATTACCAATAGCCCGAGCCACGGCTTCGGCCTCGGCGCGCGTACGACCGCCCGAGACTTCGACAGAAACCATTTTGGTTACCTTCTCGCCATCGCCGACAATTTTTTCGGCGAGTACGAAGCAGACCTTGTCGAGGGCTTCTTGGAAAAGTTTTTGTAGGCCCGCAGGAGCACTGTCCAACGAAACCCCACTCGCGCCGGTAGCCAGCAGCAGCACGGTGTCATTGGTAGACATATCACCATCAACACTCACACAGTTGAAGGACTGTTCAGTGGCGGCCAATAAAGCTGTGCGTAACGTAGCAGGCGCCGCATCGAGATCTGTCGCCACAAACGCAAGCATCGTGGCCATGTTTGGCTCAATCATACCCGCGCCTTTAGCCATACCCGAAACAGTGAACGTACGCCCTTCCCAATCGAAACGTGCGGTAACAGTTTTTGGACGTGTATCCGAAGTAAGGATCGACCAAGCCGAGCGATCGCCTTCTTCGGAAGTCTTCGCAAGGCGTGCACCTGCTTCGGCGATACCTTTCGCAACTTTTGGCATTGGCATGAGTTCACCAATCCGACCCGTCGAACAGACTAGAAATGGTTCACCGGGAGCCTTGGCTGCCTCCGCAGAGAGCTTCGTCATGGCGCGAGCATCGAGCATACCCTGATCGGCCGTACAGGCGTTGGCGTTACCGCTGTTGGCAACAAACCCACGAACGCGGCCGGCCGACGAAACTAAGATTTCTTGGGACACGCGCACAGGTGCAGCCTTTACGTCATTCGTCGTAAAGACGCCGGCAGCCGAACACAGACGGTCAGCCACAACCAATGTCAGGTCGAGGCGCTCTTGGTTTTTGTTACGAATATCACAACCGGCAGCGCCAACCCGAAGGCCAGGCACATCCGTTAGACCAGGAGAGTTATCCGAGATACGTAGGGACATAAACTTAGCGAAGACCTTCGGTCTCCTCCCATCCTTGAATCAAGTTAAGGATCTGCACCGCTTGGCCACCCGCCCCTTTGAGCAAGTTATCAATCGCAGACGTAATCACTAAATTACCCGTACGTGCATCCGCTACCACCGACAGTGCCGCATGGTTAGAGTTAGCGACATGCGCTGTGTCTGGGAAGTCGCCCGAACGAAGCAACTGTACGAAAGGAGACTTTTTGTAAACTGCCTGCCAAACCGCTTCGACCTGGGCAACTGTAACACCCGCAGCAGGCACGGTAATCGTTGTAGCGATGCCACGGTGCATCGGGGCAAGGTGCGGGTTGAATTGCACAACCACTGGCTGTCCAGCAGCGGCTGCGAAATTCTCTTCAATCTCTGCAATGTGCCGATGATTCGGCAGTCCATAAGCTTTGGCAGAACCATCGCGTTCACAGAAAAGGTAAGCGACTTCAGCTTTCTTGCCCGCCCCCGAAACGCCGCTCAGAGAGTTAATAACCAAACGACCAGGCTCTGGCTTAATCAAACCGGCCCGCAGCAATGGCGTGATGGGAAGTTGAATGCTTGTTGGGTAGCAACCGGGGCAGGCAA
>CAIYUD010000043.1 GCA_903929325.1 uncultured Opitutia bacterium
CTATTAGGTACATATACTACAACATTGGTTTTATCAAGTACCCTTCATAGTGAGTGACCATGTCTCCAGAAGGACATGGGGCCCAGGTCCTTCCAGATCCAGATTTGGGGCCCAAAAAGATGGTAATCACGAGCTCGCCGGGAAGACTCTCCACTTTGCAGTCAAAGTCGTCGATGTTCGCCCAGCGACACCGACAGAACTCGCTCACGGCCATCCTCACCAAGAGTCCAGTGGTTGCTGCGGAGGCGGTTGCTCGAGCGGCGAAGCCAAAGCAGAAGCCGAAGAAGGTTGCTGCGGCGGTGGCGGTGGTGGATGCGGTTGCGCAACCGGCGAAACCAAATCTGCATCAGACGAAGGCTGCTGTGGCGGCCAAGGCAAAGCCAACAGCGAAGACGGTTCCTGCGGACAGGGATCCTGCGGCTGCTCTCACTGATTTCTACTTAAGGCCTTGAGGCCGAAAAGGGGCGCTGGCAGTTTACTGCCATGCGCCCCTTCTGTTTGCTACTCCTCGCTGCGTCGCTGTCTGCCGTCGAGACGTCCCCCCTGCGTGATTGGCGCTTCGCGCGCTTCGGGCTGATGCCTGACGGTTCCCGGCTCGCCGAGCCCGGCGCAATCGATGCACCCATCGCAGCGAGCTCCGAGGAAGCCGACAAAGGCAACACGGCCTCGCGAGCCTTCGACGGCGACAACGAGACGCGCTGGTGTGCCGATGGACCTGGTGGTGGCCAATGGATTCAGGCGGAGTTACCCCAGCCGTCATCACCGAGCGCGGTGGAGATCAGCTTCGAACGTGGCGGTGCATGGGCCGTTAGAGTTGAGCTGTCGAATGATGGTGCACGCTGGACGCCCGCAGGCGAAGCCTCCGCGAAAGACGTAGATCGCCTCCGTATCGCAACACGCGGCACGGGACGATTCGTCCGTCTCACGTTGACCGCAACCCCTGCGGGAGTTTGGGCTGGTGCACGTGAGGTGCGCTTGCTCGATGCAGCCGGCAACCCGCTACGTCCAGGGAAGACATCGGCGCAGACGGGGCGAACACCGTCCGAGTCTAACTTCGATGATGCTGGCTGGCGCGCGGTGACGGTGCCTCACGACTGGGGCGTCGAGGGCCCCTTCCGCATGGATCTCGAAAACGAGACCGGGAAGCTACCTTGGGCCGGCATTGGTTGGTATCGTACGACACTCAAGGATCTCAGTGCGGCGGACCGTGGCCGAAAACTTTACCTGGATTTCGACGGCGCGATGTCGCACCCGACCATCTACATCAATGGACAAAAGGCAGGCGAGTGGGCTTATGGTTATGCCTCGTTTCGCGTCGACATCACACCATTCGCTCGTTGCGACGGCACCGACGTCGTCGCCGTGCGACTCGACAATCCGCCGAAGTCTTCGCGCTGGTACCCAGGCGGAGGACTTTACCGGGATGTGCGCCTCGTGCGCGCCGCACTGACACATCTAGCGAAAGATGGTACGTTCATCCGCGCCACGCGTGCGGAGGCGGAGCAAGCCGTGCTTCGCATCAGCGCAGAGGTCGAAGGCTCGGGCGCAACGAGCGCAACCGTCTCCGTACGGCTACTCGCTGGCTCGACCGAGCTTAGCACCGTTCGTTTAGTTAAAGGCGCCGATGGCGCACACACGGGCGAACTCGTTGTCGCGAAGCCCCGGCGCTGGGATATCACCGACCCTTTCCTGCATACCGTCGAAGTAAACGTTTCAATCGGGGGAAAAATTGTAGACTCGGAGCGCATCCTTTTCGGCATCCGTGACGCACAATGGGATTCTGCACGCGGGTTCCTACTGAACGGACGCGTGGTGAAACTTAATGGTGTGTGCCTTCACCACGACCAAGGCCCCCTCGGCGCGGCCGCCTACCCTGCTGCCATCCAGCGCCAGATTCGTATCTTGAAGGAGATGGGCTGTAACGCGATTCGCACCGCACACAACCCGCCCTCGCCCGAACTACTTAAGGCGTGCGACGCACAGGGACTCGTGGTCATGGACGAGCTCTTTGACGCGTGGACCATCGCCAAAAAGCCTAACGACTATCACCGCGACTACGCTGCGTGGCACCAACGAGATGTCGCTGCCTTTATCCGCCGCGACCGCAACCATGCCTCGGTTGTCATCTGGAGCACAGGCAATGAAATTGAAGAGCAAGGCAGCAAGGCAGGGCATGCTGTCAGTGCTGAGCTGCGCCGACTCGTGCGTCTACACGATGACACCCGACCTGTCACCGCCGGCATGAATAACCTTGGGTCCGTGCGTAACGGCTTTGCCGCTACGCTCGATGTCGTTGGATTGAACTACCCTTGGCGCAGCCGCGACATCTTCTCGGAGGCCGCCAAACTCATGCCGAGTAAACCGCGCCTCGGGAGCGAAACATCTTCCTGCGTGAGTTCGCGCGACAAGTATTACTTCCCTGTAAGTGACAATAAAGGTCAGGGCTTCTTTGAGTTTCAGGTCAGCTCTTACGACCTCTATGCTCCTGGATGGGCAGCCAAACCAGACCTCGAGTTCGACCTGATGGACCGCGATGCCTCCGTGGCGGGTGAGTTTGTCTGGACGGGCTTTGACTACCTCGGAGAGCCCACGCCCTACAATCAAGACACGACGAATGCGCTCAACTTCCGCGACCCGGCGGAGCGCGAGCGCGCGATGGCGGAACTCCGTCGCCTTGGCAACCGTGCCCCCTCGCGCAGTTCGTACTTTGGCATCATCGATCTCTGTGGCTTCCCCAAAGACCGCTACTACCTCTACCAAGCGCGCTGGCGTGACGAACTGCCAATGGCCCACATTCTCCCGCACTGGAACTGGGCGGGGCGGGAAGGCCAGGTGACGCCCGTGCATGTCTACACCAGCGGTGACCGCGGCGAGCTCTTCCTCAATGGTAAGTCGCTTGGCATCCGCGACCGCTCGAAGGGCGAGCACCGTCTCGTCTGGAACGATGTGCGCTACGCACCCGGTGAGCTTAAGGTGATTGTCACGAAGAACGGCAAGCCGTGGGCTGAGGGACGTCGCGAGACCACTGGTGCGGCCGCTTCGCTCCGGCTCACGCTCGACCGCACTGACATACGCGCCGACAATCTCGACCTCGCGTACTTGACTGTCGAGGTGGTCGATGCACAGGGTCGCGTCGTGCCAACGGCAGTGGACAACCTAAAGTTCACTGTGGAAGGTGGAGACATTGTTGCGGTCGATAACGGCGACGCGACCGACCTGACAACGTTCTCCGTACCTGAGCGCAGAGCCTTCGGCGGAAAGTGCCTGGCCATCGTGCGGGCGAAACAGGCCGGCGTCACAACACTGCGTGTGACTTCTACATCTCTCCCGTCGGCGCAGATTCAATTCACCTCTCGCTGAAATTAAGCCCAGCTCCAACTGACCTCGGCAATAATCTCCGGGTGCAATGAGTGGTGCACTGGGCACGCGGCGGCGGCACGCTCGAGCTTGAGGCGCGCGTCCTCGGGGACGCCCGCAGGCATATCGATACGAAGCACGAGGCGGGCGATACGCCGTGGGGGCTGAACAGTCATGTGCTTCTCAACGGAAAGGCGCATGCCGCGAAGTTCGATGCCGAGGGTACGTCCCTGAATAGCCATAATGGTGGCCATACAGGTCGTCAGTGCAGTGGCCGCTAAATCGGTCGGCGAAAAAGATTCACCTTTGCCGTGATTATCCACGGGCGCATCCGTGTATAATACAGTGCCAGATGGGGCGTGCACGGCACGTACGCGGAGGTCGCCGAGGTATTCACAATCAATACGGATAGACATGGACAAAAAATAACCCCGGTGAACCGGGGTGCGAGACTTACTCGAAAATAAATCTTTTACTCGCCGTCTTCGCCAATGGCGTCAACCGGGCAGCCGTTCTTGGCTTCCATGCACTTCTCAATGTCTTCGGGTGTGGTCGGTTGCTTGAAGACATAAGAGTAGCCGGCATCATCTTGACGCGTGAAGAAGTCTTTGGCGGTTTCGCGGCAAAGATCGCAATCGATGCACTGGGAATCCACGTAGAATTTTCCGCCGACATTCTCGGGGCGCTTGTCATTCTTATCAGCCATAGGAAATCGAAAGGTGGAGTGGAGTCGGCAAGTGTCAAGATTCCCTGTTCATTTCAAAGGGGGTGGCGCGGGCAAATAGACGATAAACTTCGGGTGCGACCATGATCCTCCTGCGATTAAACGAGCCCCTAGTCCATCCGACGACTGAAACTGGACGACCACGACGCCTGTCGGCTCTAAATTAGGTCGCTGTGTTTCCGCTTGGAATAAATCGATTTTGGAGGCGGGCTCAGCCGTAACGGATTGAACAGGGATTTCAAATTCTTGCCGGAAAACCTCTTGCATCTTCGCGCGCAAAGAAGGGTCGACCCCTTCCCAGCAGTAAAGTGACTCCAGTGCTGGCAGGTCTTTGCGAGCGTGTGCTTGCTGCCAATCGCGGGCTAAAGCTTGTAATCCAGCCAATCGCCATGCGTTGACCCCCATAACCGCCAAGAGGCAGGCCAAAAAGCCGCTCAATGCCCAAAGTCGCAGGCGCGTTGTAAAAGCAAAGAAGGGCATAAAGAGATGGGCGTTGACCAAAACAGAGGCGAACGGTGACATCCAAGTGTCATGTCGAAAGACGGCAAGCCCACTCCTGATTCTGGTCGTTACGCTGCACGAGGCGTCTCGGCATCGAAAAGCGAAGTCCACGCAGTTGTCGACGGACTCGATCGCGGACTCTTTCCAGGAGCTTTCTGCAAAACAACCGCCGACTTTCTCACGAACGATCCTGCCCTCTGTAATGTTACCCACTCGGACGGCTCTGGCACCAAAGCGTTACTAGCTTATCTTTGGTGGAAAGAAACCGGTGACGCTTCAGTCTTCCGCGGCATCGCTCAAGATAGCGTGGTCATGAATGTCGACGACTTACTGTGTGTTGGCATCACGGGTCGCGTCTTACTTTCTTCTACCATCAACCGCAATGCACGTCGCATCCCTGGCGAAGTGCTTGGTCACTTGATTGCGGGCACCGAAGACTTCTTAGCCACACTGCGCCAACACGGTTTTGATATTCGTTCTGGCGGCGGAGAGACGGCCGACGTTGGCGACTTGACGGCGACGCTGACGGTCGACTCAACCGCAACCGCCATTCTCCCACGCAACCAAGTTATCGATGCCGGGCGTATTCGCCCAGGACTCGCCATTGTGGGTATTGCTTCAGGCGGAACCTGTGGATGGGAGTTGGGCGAAAATAGCGGTGTCGGCTCAAACGGCTTAACGAGCGCACGTCATGAGCTGCTCGCAAAGCACTACGCAGAGACGTATCCAGAAACATATGACGCTACAACACGTGCCGATTTAGTTTACTGCGGACCGCATAAACTTTCATCTCCACTCGCAGGATCTTCGCTATCTGTTGGTCAGGCCCTGCTCTCACCCACGCGTACCTACGCGCCCCTGGTTTTGGCACTTTTACGCGAATTAGGCCCTCAGCGCGTTTTTGGGCTGATTCATTGTTCGGGGGGCGCTCAGACCAAATGCCTACGTTTCGGCAACGGCGTGCACTTCATTAAGGACAACCTTTTCCCTATTCCGCCTATCTTTACAGAGATCGCGCGTTGCAGCAAAACACCTCCTGCAGAGATGCATATGGTCTATAACATGGGGCACCGGCTCGAGGTATATGTCGACCCAAAGGATGCCCAACTAGTTATGCAAATAGCTGATAGTCTTAAGGTTGAGAGCAGAGTGGTTGGCCGAACTGAAGCTAGCCTTTTGCCAACGGGTAACCACATCACCCTGATCCGCGACGGGGTGAAAATGGAGTACCCCGTTCGCTAAAAAAATGTTATATCGTCGGGCGGGGGGGATTCGAACCCCCGGCCTCCTGCTCCCAAAGCAGGCGCGATACCGGACTACGCTACCGCCCGAAGATATACACATTACTGCATTTAGTCTTGCCCCTCCTGTCAACCGCCTATTCTCAACCCCTCTCCAACACAAAGACCTACCACTATGGAATCCGACACGATTGAATCCGGCAGCGAATCTAAGTTCCCCTTAATTGCTGGCATTGTCGGCGTCGCCCTTGGCGTCGTCGCTCTTGTCCTCGCAGTTAAAGCGAAGAACACTGCCGAAGCCGCTAACCTCGCTGCACAAGCCGCCGCCGCAAGCGCTGGTGAAGCAACCAACGCTGTCGCCACCAAGGCTGACAACGCTGCCTTCCAAGCTCTCGGCGCCGACGTTGCTGCCTTTAAAGAGCAAACTGGCAAAGCTTTCGCTGATGCTACTGTTGCCTACGAAAATCTCCGCAAAGCCACTGAGGCTCGCGGCGGTTCCTCCCGTGGCACAAGCACCGCTGGTGCTGTCGCTGGCCCTGGTGAGTACATCGTCCAAAAGGGCGACAGTCTCTACGCCATCGCCAAGAAGTCCGGTCTCTCGCTCAAAGCACTTCAGGATCTCAATCCTGGCGTCTCTGCTAGCTTGAAGATTGGCCAGAAGTTGAAGGTTAAGTAAACCCTCACTCGTGGCTGCGCCTGAACGCTGGATTGTCCGGCACGAGGCGCCCCACGCTGATTGTCGCGTCTTCAAAGTCGCACGTCAGCGTTGCATTCGCCCTCTCGATCAACGGGAGGGTGATTTTTTTGTCATCCATTCTTCGGACTGGGTGCTCGCCCTACCTGTCACGCCCGAAGGCGACCTTGTCATGGTGAAGCAGTGGCGCTTCGGCGCCCAGGCGCTATCCGTCGAAATTCCTGGTGGCGTCATGGATGCAGGCGAAAATCCGCTAGACACCGCTGTTCGGGAAACCCGCGAGGAAACTGGCTATGCAGGCGGCGTCGTCAGTTCACTCGGGTCAGCCTCTCCAAATCCTGCCATCCAGTCTAACCATTGTCACTTCGTGCTACTTGAAGGCGTTTCCAACGGCACGCCCCGCAAGCTAGACGAGCACGAGGAGATTGAAGTTATGTGCGTGAGTCCCAATGAAGCCCTTCGCCTCGTTCGCACGGGCGAGACCACGCATGCCCTCGCCGAGCTCGCCCTCTTGCGCCTCAAAGAGGCACGCCCTAACCTCTTCACGCGCTGAGCATGTCCCTCCTCTGTATAGATGTTGGCAATACATCAACCCACTGGGGCGAGGTGAAGAGCCATACCGTCATTACGTCGGGCGATATCCCAACTGACTCATTGCTGGATAGCACACACAGTCCTTTTCAAAAGATTCTCGCAGGCGGCAAGTTCACCGGCATCGCACTGGCCTCCGTAGTACCCAACGCGACGGCCAAGTTGCTGCCACTCATTACAGCGACAGGCCTGCCCTTTCATCACCTACGGCACGATACCATCAAAGGTCTAAACTTCGATTACCCAAAGCCGGCCGAAGTTGGACAAGATCGTCTCGCTAACTGTATCGGCGCACAACACCTCGTCGGTGGGCCCGCGGTCATTATCGACATGGGAACGGCAACCACTTTCGATATTCTTTCTGTGCGTGGCTATGCAGGCGGCATTATCGCCCCCGGGTTAAGCGTGATGACGCATTACCTACATGCACAAACCGCTTTGCTTCCAGAGTTAGATTCCAAAGATTTATTGGGCGGACCCATTATCGGAAAATCGACTATCGATGCGATGCGCGCAGGGTGTGCCATTGGCTTCTCTGGAATGGTCGCGGCTTTACTGGAGGCAGTAACGTCTGAATTAAAAAACCAGAACGCCGGCAATCCATCCGTTCTGGCAACAGGTGGTGCTGCCCCATTCTTGCCTGCGGCTTGGGCAGGAAAAATTCGCCACGAACCCAACTTAACCCTCATTGGCCTGGCGGTATCCTACGAGCGTACGCAAGCATGAGTACCGATGATCGTAAGCTGCGCCTACGGCGATTAATCAAAGTCGCGGCAATTGGCGTAGCCCTGCTCGGGTTAACGGGTGCACTTTTAATAGCAAGCGGCGCTCAAGCAAAGGCGTGGCCGCTGATTGCGGGCGACGTAGCCCTGACGCTGCTTGTTCTGGCAATCGCTTGGCGCAGTCTGCGCTAAGGATTTAGAAGCGCGTCATCTTGCTTAACTCACGTCGGCGTCGACGTATTTCTGCGCACCCCGCAGAAGCTAACCGATCACACGAAAAAGCCTCTACCGTCAGGGAGGCAACGGCGGTCGCATACCCCATGCCTTCACGGAGGGCCGCAAAACTTGTTTCGCCGCGTGCAGCGAGATATCCAAGCAATGAACCTGCAAAGGTATCGCCGGCGCCCGTTGGGTCTCTCAGCTCTGTGACGGGATAGGCGGGTAAAGCAAAGAGGCCATCTTCATGAAAAAGCACCGCCCCGTGTTCGCCTTTTTTCACAATGACCGTGCGGCAGCCCGAAGCACGTAGCGCACGCCCAGCGGCTACTGCATTACTTTCACCGGTCAACTTGGTGGCCTCGGTGTCGTTCACAACCGTGAGACTTGCCCGGTGTAACACTTGCATGAGAGCGTCACGTTGTGTCTCAATCCAGATGTCGATGGTATCTGCGACGACAAATGGATTTTCTGTTAACTGATCAAGCACGTGGAGCTGTAAGTCGGGCCGTATATTCCCAAGCAAAGCAAAGCGGGCAGATTGATGGCTCGCGGGTAATCGCGGATGAAAGCGCTCAAAAACATTGAGCTCGAGCTCCAGCGTTTCTCGACGGTTGTAATTTTCGTGGTAACGGCCTCTCCAAAAAAATGTTCGGCCAGTCTCATCCGTTTGCAGTGCCGATAGATCTATTTCTCGACGTTCAAACTTCTTGCGATCACGTGCCGCAAAATCATGCCCCACGACGCCCACCATCTGCACAGGCGCAAAATAGCTAGCCGCTAAGGACGCATACGAGGCACTGCCGCCCAAGATGCGCTCCCCTTTAGCATGCGGGGTCTCAATCGAGTCATACGCCACCGACCCGACAACCAATACAGGCGAGGGCGCGGGGCTGCGGGGCAGGCGAATACGGGCAGGCATATGTGCACCTTAGGGCGTGACTCGGCTTGGGTGCAAGCGTCGCTCAGGGTTGCCCTCGGCGACCTTGCCCGCCAAGGTTCCCCTATGCCTCGTGACATTGGCCAAATCGATCAACTTGTCCGCCGTTTAAGGTGGGATGAGCTTGATCTTGTTTGGCTGCGCCAACTTATCGACCGTGCACGCGAGGAAGATTTAAATGGCGGAGGATTGGCACAGGCCCCGAAGCGCAGAGGTGATGCAACGGCGGCTTTTATAAGTCCAAAAAAAATCGGCCGCGCTAAACTAATCGCCCGGACGCCGACCGTCGTCGCGGGCCTAGGGCTAATCGCGCCAATCTTTGCAGCATACGGCGACCACTGTCGTGCACAGCTCCACGCTCGAGACAAAGACTTCGTCCAGGCTGGCCAGATCATTGCTGAGGTCGAAGGGCCTGCGGCAGAACTTTTAACCGCCGAGCGGGTGCTCCTAAATTTTTTACAACACCTCTGTGGCGTAGCAACGTGGACTCACAAGCATGTGCATGCACTTGGCGAGAGCTCGGTGCGACTACTCGACACGCGTAAAACCACGCCCGGATTTCGCGTTTTAGAAAAATATGCTGTCGGCGTGGGTGGCGGCTGGAATCACCGTATCGGTCTTTTCGATCGTGTGATGCTGAAAGACAATCACCTGGCCGCAGAAGAATCAGGCTCAGGGAAGTCACTGGGGGACTTGGTCCGCAAGGCACGTGCGGGTCGACCTGACCTTCTCGTTGAAGTCGAAGTTGATACTGCAGCGCAAATTCACCCAGTGCTCGAAGCGGGTGCAGATATTGTACTCCTCGATAACTTCAGCTTGGCAGATCTTAAAGTGCACGTTCCTGAAGTGAAAAAGCTAGCCTGGTGCGAAGTGAGTGGCGGCGTTTCAATCCAACATTTACCTGAAATCGGTAGCATCGCTCCTGATTTCGTCTCATGCGGAATACTCACCCACGGAGCAGGCTGGGCCGACATCGGTCTAGACTGGGACTGATATGTCGGCACTGGACAGCAGCATTCTTCGCGCGTTCTTAGACGCCAAAGGAAAAGCGATCAGTGGCGACCGTTTGGCAAAAGAATTTGGCATCTCGCGTGTCGCAATCTGGGCAAGGCTCGCTCGCCTACGCAAAGAAGGTTTTCGCTTCACGGCATCTCCGCGCAAAGGCTATGCACTCACGGCAACGCCGAAAGCACTCCACCCCGCCTTACTGGATGCACAATTACGCTTACAGCGAGTTCGCTTGCCTTGCACTGTGATTAGCCAAATCGATAGCACCAACTCTGAGGCCGAACGGCTCTTAGCCAGCGGGCAAGAGGCACCATTCGCCATTATTGCGCTACGACAAACCGCTGGCCGCGGCCGACTGGGGCGTCGCTGGCACAGTGAACAATCCGGCAATCTCTACCTCTCAATAGCCTTTCGTCCTTTTATTGAGACAAGTCGCCTGAGTCCTTTTACCCTCTGGATGGGATTAGCGCTATGTGAACATTTAGAAACAAAACTTGGGATCAAACTTGGTCTGAAATGGCCGAATGACTTACTCAATGCTGACGGTGCTAAAGTTGCCGGCATGCTTACAGAAGCTCGTGTCGATGCCGATCGGGTTCGTGATTTGGTCTTTGGCATTGGATTAAATATCGAGTCATCACCTGCCGAACTTAAAGGCAGTGCGTGTTCGCTGCGGTCTCTCAGTCGTAAACCTATCGATGGCAATGAAGTCGCCGCAGGCGTGCTCGGCGCACTTGAAGCCGCGTGGGAAGCATTCGAGGATGATTCGTTCCGGAAAAAATTCCTTAAACTATACACGCGCTACGACTGCTTGGCAGGACGCAAAGTAAAAGTAACGTTGCGCGGTAAACCACTTCACGGCATCGCCGACGGTATCGATGAAACAGGCGCGCTTCTCCTGCGGCTCTCAACCGGGCGACGTACGTCCGTTGCCTCTGGCGAAGTAACTTTGCGGACAAGTAAAGTTACGCGTTAACCGAAGAACTTCCACTTGCCCTTGCGCGAGGGGGCGGCGGCATCACCACCGGCCTTAACATAGGCTTCAAGGGCTTCACGCTGCTCGGACGTTAATTTTGAAGGCACATGTACGTCCACGCGGACATGTAAGTCTCCGCGACTCTGCGAGCGTAGATTGGGCATACCTTCACCTTTGAGACGGAAAACGGTGCCGGCTGCCGTGCCTGCAGGAATTTTCAAAGTCGCTTTACCCTTTAAGGTCGGAACCTCGATTTGGCCACCGAGCGCCAGCGTTGGGAAAGCAACGGGCGCAGAACAGGCAAGGTCGTCGCCGTCGCGCTCGAAGCGCTCGTGATCACGGACGCGAATAATTAAATAAAGGTCTCCGGCGCTCGCACCGCGCACACCTGCGGACCCATTGCCACTGGAACGAAGACGCGTTCCATTATCTACACCGGGAGGGATGCGTACGGGCACGGAATGCTCTTCGACGACGCGGCCTTCGCCTGAACAAGACTTACAGGGCTTCTCAATGCGCACGCCAGCGCCACCACAATGTGGGCATGTTTGGCTGACTTGGAAAAATGCTTGAGCGCGAACGACCTTACCGCGGCCGCCGCAGGTGCCACACTTTGTTGTCTTCGAACCTTTCTCGGCTCCGCTGCCTGAACACGTCTTGCAGGCTGCATGACGACGGTACCGGACCGTTCGCTCAACACCAGCAGCAGCTTCCTCAAGTGTAACCTCGAGTTCCATGCTAAGATCTTCGCCCGTAGTTTCTTCGGGACCATCGCCACCGAAGCCGCCACCGAAGCCGCCACCGCC
>CAIYUD010000044.1 GCA_903929325.1 uncultured Opitutia bacterium
GGCAATCTCAGATCCAATGCTACCGCCGGCGCCACTAATGAGAACAACGCGTCCTTCGGCAATCGAGTCGATGGCGTGTTCATCGAGTTGCGCAGGTGTTCGGCCAAGTAAATCTTCTAAAGACACTGGTCGAATATCCGAAGTGCGCACGCGCCCTGTAGCCAGTTCACGCAAAGATGGCACAACCAGTGTACGTAAGCCGTTTTCTGTGCAGAGGGCAGTAACCTCGCGAATGCGCCGTGCGCTGACGGTTGGTAGGGCTAAGATAACTTCCGTTAACTCGAGGCGATCTTTTAAAAATGCTAGCTGCTCAGGAGCGCCAAGTACGGGTAATCCATGAATCTCGAGTCCGTGCTTATCAACGTCGTCGTCCAAAAAACACATGGGTCTTAAGCCGTGGCCTCGACGACTTTGTATGTCGGCGACGAGCTGCGCCCCTGCCCCGCCTGCTCCAACAATTGCGATGCGCTCGACCGCGCCAGCTTCATCTGGGGCATCCATGGACTCTTTCCACACACGAATACCGGTACGGAAAACCATACAAAAGATGAGCGAGAGATTGAAATCGATCAGCAAGACGCCGCGCGGGATTTCGACAGAGGTTCGAGAGATTACTATTAAATAAATGGCGAGGGATGACAGAAATAGCGCAATCCCAAGCCGCAATGCGTCTCTTAATCTAAAATAGTAAAGTATGCCTTTAAACTGACCGAAAGCGATGAGGAGCACTAATTTTAGAGGTATGGCCCAGAGCAACGCTATTGGCCGATTCGCAAAAATTTGGTTCCGAACAGTAGCATCTAAACCGAATTTAAAGCCGTCTAAGAAACGGATATCGTACGCTAGCCATAAGGCTGCCGCCAAAAGGCTTCCGTAGAACGCAGCCGAAATTAACGCGCGCCGAAGGGGGTGTTTGGGGGTGCCGTTGGGGGGCGGCATAGCAAAACATTAGACCCGTCAGCTCGCTGGCTGTCAAACCTGACCTATTTTGGATTAAGGGTCTACCGCTAGCCGAAGGCCCCTGAGGCGGGAAGCCTCACGCCGATTCACTTGCACAAACGGAAAAGTGGTACCGGGTGCAGATTGTGCATCGCCGCCTGCAAGGGTCACATTCACTGAATTATCTGCGCTCCGAACCCACTCGGCCACATTTCCGCAAAGATCGCTAAAGCCAAGTGGATTGGGCTTAGAGGTCCCAACTGCACGTACCTGGCCATCCGATGTGTCAATCGTCCAAGCTTCCTCGGGCGGTGGCTGCCGGCCCGCATCGCCTTGTGCGGCTAAATAATCATCGGCGTCAGGCAGTCGTACCTTAAGTCCGGTTAGCCAAGTAACGCGGGTGCAAAATTTTTCGGCGTCTTCGTAGGTTATCGACTCTACCGGACATGTCACCTCACGTTTCGCACTTGGGTTTACCCCCATGACTGCAACATAAAGCGATTGCGTAACCTCTGTGCGCAGGAGCCGAATATTTTTGCGGGCGGGTATGGTGATGAGCTCTTTAACGACTGCATCACGAATAGCTGCGAGTGAAGCCGCGCGCTGTCTTATAAATGCCAACTGCTGTTTATCGATGTCTTGTTCCGTTAAGGCTGAGGGGAATTTACGTGAAACTGCATCCGCGCGTATCGATAGATCGGATCCGAGTGCACTCGCTTTCGCAACCTCACCGTCTCTCAGCAGATCGCGCAACTTTGCCATGTCGGCTCGGAACGCTTCAACCTCAGGCATCGCGAGAACTTGCGTCAGCGAAACCGTGTAGCCTTCCGCTATCGTGCGGGCGGCGTAACTGCTCTGCGGAAAAGCTTTCGCAAGATTGGCTTGGGCGTCGATGGCTGCCTTCCAGCTTTTAGCTGCGCTTTGCCACTGACGCGCAGCTTCTTCTGCATGAGCCTGGCGGACAATCTCATCGATAGCGGTCTTAGCCAGCATGGAGCGAATCGTGTCTAATTTCCTTCGGAGCTTTTCTTCGCGGTCAAACTCCGTAGCCCTAACATCCCGGAAGCGCAGGGTGTAATTCTGTTCAATCTGTATAGCTTCTTTTAGCGCCTCTTCAGCCGCCGCAAAATTGCCAGCAGTCGCAGCTACTTCTGCCTCTTGCTCAAGGCGCCGACCCTTCTGCCAAAGCGGATCGGCCTCGAGACGGCGCATGCGTGAGTCTAAGCGTGCGCGCCGGCCTGGATCGTCGAGATTGGAGAGAACCCATTTCTGGGAAATCTCGGTTTCGAGGTCGAGCGCGCGGCGCAATAACTTCACCGCATTTGCAGAGGCTTCATCGGTTGGTTTTTTTTGTAAACGGGCTTTGGTTATTTCTTCGATAATCTTGTTAGCGTCTGCCTCTAACTTTGTTGTCTCTTCGCGCAGACGTTCTCCGCGGTATACGTGAAGACGCGTGCGTAGATTCTCGAGTCGGTTTGTTTCTGCCGGAGTACCACCTGTGGCCGCCACGTATTTATCTTGTTTCTCAACGGCGCTCTCGAGCTCGCTTAAGTCCTCGTCTGAGATTTTCGCCTTCTGTTGTACTAGGGTTGTGAAGTTTTTTTCGTGTTCGTCGACTTCTGCTTTAAGTTTGCCGAGATCTTTAACAGACAAACGCGCCTCTACGTTCGTACCGCGCTGGTTGCTCGTGATATAAACGGCTACAGCCATTAACCCGACGAGTAGGCCGAGGATAATGAGGGGAAGTGCCAACTTTTCACGTAATTTCCGGATGCGGTGATCCCTTGCTTCCTTTTTCAAATCCATACGCCGGCTCGGGCTTGAAGTCTCGAATTTAGGATTCACGGGCAAAAGGGCGTTTAGGCAGGGTTAAACGATTTGCTTGGACGCTCCATCGTTATGCGACATACACATCATGCTTTCAACCTTGGAAATCCAGCGCCCCAGACGACTTGCCGTACTTGGTGTCGGCCTGCTCGGTGCCTCTGTGCTCCGGGCCGCTCAGGCATGCCTACCTGATACAAAACTGTCGGCCTGGTCGCGCTCATCGTCCAGTCGCCACGCAGTTGCAGACATTGCAGACACTTTTGATACTCCCGCTGATGCAGTACGGGATGCAGATTGTATTATCCTCGCCGCACCCGTCGACGCCCTCGCCTCTCTACTTGAGTCGATTAACCCTGCACTCTCAGTAGATGCGTGGGTAACAGACGTTGGGAGTACCAAGCGCGGAGTCCATGCCGCTGCATCACAGCTCTTAACAAAGCCTGAGCGTTTCATCGGTAGCCATCCCATGGCTGGTTCAGAAAAAGGTGGAGCGGCGCAAGGCCATGCAAAATTATTTGTCGGGCGTCCGTGTATTATCACCACGTTGAGCAAAACAGATTTGGCCCTCGTCAAATCTGCAACTGCCCTCTGGACTGCACTTGGCGCTAATGTTACTCAGATGACCCCCGAAGCCCATGATGATGCGGTGGCTGCCATTAGCCACCTTCCCCATGCGACCGCGTGTGCGCTCGCTCACTTGCTTTCCAAAAAGCAGGCTAGGCTGGATTTAGCCGCAGGCGGTTTGCGCGATACGACACGTGTCGCTGCGGGTGATCCATCATTATGGGTTCCGATTTTATTAGAAAGTGCCGATCACCTCATCCCTTTATTAAAGGAGCTTGAACAGTCTTCGGCAGAATTGAGAAATTTATTGGCAAAGAAAGACGCAGATGGAGTCCGTGCTTATCTTGATGGTGCCCGGGCGTTCCGGCGACGTCTCGACTAACCATGAGCGACGTACTCGTTATTCGCCCCTTCGCCGGCCCAGCTCGCGGCCTTGCGCGCATACCAGGATCCAAGAGTGTTACCAATCGGGCATTGGTGTTGGCCGCTCTCGCTGACGGCGAAACTATTTTAGAGGGCGCCCTCTTTAGTCGAGATACGCGCATCCTTATCGCAGCACTGCAAGAACTTGGTTTCTCGGTTGATGCAGACGAATCTGCCTGCCGAATAAAATTAATCGGTTTAGGCGGGCGGATTCCTAAAGCCAAAGCCAAGCTACATGTCGGCAACGCAGGAACAGCGGCACGCTTTTTGACCGCCTTTCTTTGTCTACACCCAGCCGGTGACTATGAAATTGATGGGGACGCTGCCATGCGCGCACGTCCCATGGCCGGGCTGCTTCGGGCGCTCGAGTCCGCCGGCGCAAAATGCTTAACCCCTGCGGGGTCTCCCGCAGATGGATTCCCGCTGCGGCTCGTGACCTCTGGCCTTGTTAACGGCGAAGTAAGTTGTGATGCCTCCTCGAGCTCACAGATGCTTTCTGCTTTGCTGATGGTTGCACCCATCGCTCCTGGATTTAGCGTTCGGTTGATTGGGACAACGGTATCGGAGCCTTTTGTGGAAATGACCGCAAAGATGTGTGCGCATTTTGGCCGTCCTCTTATTCAAAACCACGGAGCCTGGATATGCCCGCAGCCCGGAGCTTATCGTCCACTTTCTGTTTATGCGGTTGAACCTGACGCCAGCGCAGCCAGCTATTTCATCGCCCTGCCGGCAGTCACAGGCAAAAAGAGCCTTATTCGTTTGGCGGGCTACGATGTCAGCGGGCTGCAGGGCGATACCGCCTTTGCCGCCATTGCCAAGGCCTGTGGGGCTGACCTCCATGAAGAGACAGGCGCAATCACTGTGCGCTCTTGGTCCGCTTTGCGCGGCGGCGATTTTAACTTTAACGCATTCTCGGACACCTTCCTAACCCTTGCGGCATTAGCTCCGTTATTGGATAAGCCTGTTACCTTGAGAGGGATTGGCCATACGCGCCATCAAGAGACCGACCGCATGCTGGCAATGGCCACGGAATTAGAACGCCTTGGTGTGCGCGTAGAACCTTCTGCGCAAAGCCTTCGGGTTAATAAGTCGCTCGACGCATTAACTATTTATCCAGGCCGTGAAGCCATGTTAGCCGCCTCTCAAAATGCCCCCGTCCAAATTCATACCTACGAGGATCACCGAGTCGCAATGAGTTTTAGTATTTTAGGTTCGTATGACCTTCATGGAAATGGCCAGCCGTGGATCGCGATTCACGACCCTCTGTGTACGGGGAAAACTTTCCCTGGTTTCTTTACTGCGCTTGAACAGCTGCGTGGCACGTTCCTACGAATTGCCGTCGACGGCGGCGCTGCTTCTGGAAAGTCATCGACCAGTCGCGCAGTCGCTGCTGCTCATGGGCTGATGCATGTCGACACAGGGGCTCACTATCGGTCTGTCACACGCGCACTACTTTCAGCATCGGCGACACCTGATAATCCAAGGTCAGTGATTGCGGCTCTCCCAACCTTGCAACTTGGTACTAAAATTACCGGACATAGCGCACAATTAACTTTAAGTGGATGGGTCCCGATGGACGCAGAATTGCGTAGTCCAGAAGTCAATGCGTCGGTATCGCGCTTTGCAGCGATGTCCGAAGTCCGCCATTTTCTTTTTGCATACCAACGTAGCCAAGTAGAGGTCGCTCGCTCGGCAGGCTTCAGTGGTATTATTATGGAAGGGCGAGATATCGGGTCTATTATTATGCCGGACGCTGAAGTCAGGATCTTCTTGGAAGCCGATGCCCAGGCGCGCACTGCCCGGCGTGCTGCCGAGGGACAGGCGGATGCAGTCTTGTCGCGCGATCAGCAAGACGCCTCGCGATCAGCCGCCCCGATGGTGTGTGCCGAAGGAGCCACGCGCATTGATAATACGACGCTTTCTCTCTTAGCGGTAGTTGAAAAAGTTGGGCAACTTATCGCTCAAGCCCGACGCTAATTTATGTTACTGGCGTCGCGAAATTTTGCTTACCACCTTGTTGCAAATGGTGCGCGCGCCATCGCTGAAACTTTTGCGACTGTTGAAGCAGAAGGCTGGGAAAGTGTGCCTACGGGTGCCTGCCTTTTTGCAAGCAACCATCAGAGCATGCTGGATCCACCTTTGATTGGTGGACTCATCCCGCGAGAGATTGCCTTCGTGGCCCGCAAAACGCTTTTTGATAATCCGGTTTTTGGTGGAATTATCCGGGCCTGCCGCGCAATCCCGCTTGACCGCGGGGAGGCGGATATCTCAGCCATTCGTCGGACGCTAGCAGTGCTTGCTGAGGGGCGCGCTCTCTTAATATTCCCCGAAGGAACCCGAAGCATGGACGGGGAGTTACAGCCGACAAAATCGGGTGCGGGTTTGCTGGCAATTAAGTCGGGCGTGCCGGTTGTTCCGGTGCGTATCCGTGGGATACGAGACGTCTTGCCGCGCGGCTCACAGTGGCTACGTGGCGGCGCTCGTATCCGGGTTCAATTCGGCAAGGCCATTCCAGCTTCTGCATTAGACCCTGGGAAGGACCA
>CAIYUD010000045.1 GCA_903929325.1 uncultured Opitutia bacterium
TATTAAGAGCATATGGGGACAAGCCCCAGCTCTCAGGTAGTCTCTGCACCTTCCGGCGGTTCACCGCCGGCTTGGCTCAGGGTTGCCATCGGACCAAATCCGGTCAGGGTTCCCTGAATTCATCCCGTCCACTTCACGCGTTACCCCGTGAAGGCACCTTCCCGACTGCTCGAGTCGATGAGTCCCCTGCTCTAACCATTGAGCTACAGGCCCTAAATCAACTGCGGCCGTACAACCTTTAGCGGCTGCCGGCCCAACCTATCGGGTAGGCTGGGTAAGAAGCGCATGAGGGAGGACTATCCACGCACCCATCAAAGTCGAAAATGGCTTAAAGGAAAGACTCAATCTCAACGCCCGAGACGCTGGATGACATTACACTCGGTCGCAGTTACTGGCGTGATCGAAAGCCGATTCCCAGGACGTAGCATGAGCATCGATGTCAATTTCTGTTCGGTACGTAACATTGTCAAAGTGACCGGCCGTGCAAAGTCGGCGTGCCAGGCAACATCCACCAACCACCACACGGGCTTATCCTTGGTCGCACGTGGCTCAAAGCTGTCATGCTTCCGATCAAATTGCGTGGGATCGGGATAAGGCTTCGAGGCAACTCGACCCAATCCCTGTACACCGGGTTCGTCACACGATGAGTGATAAAATAAAACAAGGTCCCCCACCCTCATCTCATCGCGCATAAAATTACGTGCCTGGTAATTGCGCACACCGCTCCAGGGTTCGCTCTTACGTTTACGCAAATCGGTGAACGAGAATACATCGGGCTCTGACTTCATCAGCCAAGCGCGAGCAGCGGCAGACTTACTCATGGTGCAAATCCAAAAAATGCGCGCGCGTTGGCCGTGGTCACACGCTCAACCTCAGCCAATGGAAGATGCAATACCTCGGCAGCCATCGCGGCAGTCTCCGGTAAGTATGCAGAATGATTATCTCTCCCTCGGTGCGACTGTGGAGCTAAATAAGGTGCGTCCGTTTCCAACATGAGATCTTCAGGACCATGCACCGCCAGCGACGCCCGCGTCACCGTACTCTTTGGGTACGTCAACACACCGGTAAACGATGCACGCCCACCGCGCTTACGCAGCTCGCGCAAACATTCCACCGACTCTGTAAAACAATGGAAGACGACCTTGCGCCAATTGACGCCACTCTGGTCGATCATCTTTACACAGTCGTGAAAGGCAGAGCGCGAATGGATAACCACGGGACAATCAAACTGCCGTGCCATGGCGAGCTGACTGCGAAATGCTTCCTGCTGACGTTGCTGAATGACTTGAGCAGCAGCGACGTCAGAGGGTAACCGAAAATAGTCTAAACCGATTTCACCTAAAGCTGCAGGTTCAACCGTGTCTCCGAAATAGGTACCAAGCGCCGCCAAGGCATCCTGCCAATCTTCGCCGACATGGTTCGGGTGAAGTCCAACCGTGTGCCGCACATAGCCAGGATTAGCCGCAGCGAGATCGCGGTAAACTGTCCAATCATTCAAGTCCGTACCAATCGCAACCATGCCAACCACACCCGCAGCCTCCGCCTGCGCGCGGTAACTCGCAAAGCTGCCTTCGACAATCGCCGAGAGCGGATGACAATGTGAATCAATCAACGGCACAGCACCTCAATGCAGATGAATACGTTTAGACTAAAGACTAAATGATTGGGGGATCCAGCAGCTGTCCGGGGGCCGCGCACGTTAGGGCGTGCGAAGCAGGGGTTGGACAAACTGCTGAATCCCTTACGACTTTCTTAATAAACTCTGCGTTCCGTGAAAGTTTAAAGTTTCGATAGATATCCACAGCACTGCCTATACAGGACAAACTGGCTTGGGATTTACGCATAATCCACTTCCCCTTATCCCCTTCTCCGCCCTACTCTCACGGCTCCCTTTCTTGTGTTTAGGTATATCCTCAGACGTCTCGCCCTGATTCCGCTGACATTCGTCGGGATCACGTTCGTTGCCTTTCTATTCACGCGCTTCGTACCGGGCGGTCCTGTCGAACGTGCTATGGCCGAGCGCCAGCAAGCAGCGCAAAAGCGCATGGGCATGGCCGGCGCAATTCAAAGTGGTACGGGTCCCGCTTCACCTGAAGAGCTCGATAGCCTGAAACGTCGTTACGGTTTCGATCGTCCACTCATTCAAGCTTACGCAATCTGGCTCGGGGTATGGCCCGGACCTTCAACATGGTCGATCACACGCCTCGACAAAGATGGTCAGTCCAAAGTCGAAGTGCTCGATCCGGCATTTAAAGATCCTCAGACCATTCAGGTTCTCCAAAAAGACAATCAGCTCACTCTCGTAACTTCCTTGAAAGGCTGGCAGGTTGAACTCGCACCTCTCGACAACGATCCGAATCCCAGCGTTCGTGTCGTGGTCTATCGACCCAACTTCTCAGGCGTTCTCCAACTTAACCTCGGTGAGTCCGCGGAAGACGGTCGGTCGGTCTGGGAACTCATCACGAGTAAAATTCCCGTTTCGGCGTGGTTCGGTGGCTGGTCGCTTTTACTCGCTTACGCAGTGTCACTCCCGCTAGCCGTCGCGAAAGCCCTCCGACACGGAAAGCTCTTCGACTCACTGACCTCGGGTACACTCTTTGTTCTCTACGCCATCCCCGGATTCGTTCTCGCTGTCGCTCTCCAACAATGGCTGTGCTTCCGCCTAGGTTGGTTCCCGCATTCAGGTTTCGCGCCTGACTTCAAACATACCTTTGTACCGCTCACTTGCGAAACCATCGGTTCGTTCACGATGCTCACGCTCTTCGCCAAGAACAGCCTACTCGATAATCTTTCCGCTGACCACGTTCGCACCGCCCGCGCCAAAGGACTGAGCAAGGCACGTATCGTCATTGTACATGCGCTACGAAATTCCCTCATCCCGCTGGCGGCTAACTTCGGACATATCATTGGCTTCTTCCTGACGGGTTCTTTCCTCATCGAATACACCTTTGATATCGACGGCATGGGCTTGCTGAGCTTCGACGCCCTCGTCCATCGCAACTTCCCCGTCTTCCTCGGCATCCTTACCGTCAGCAGCCTGCTGATGCTTATTGGTAACGTTCTCTCCGACCTATGCGTGGCCTTGGCCGATCCACGCATCCGTTTCGACAAATCAAACTAACATGCAGTTCGACGCCATCACTCGACGCCGTTTTGCACGCTTCCAATCCATGAAGCGCGGTTGGTATTCATTTATTGTACTTGGTGTTGTCAGCATCCTCGCACTCATGGGCCCTCTGCTTGTCGGAAGTCGGCCTTTAGTACTCAAACACGACGGCACATGGCGCTTCCCAGTTTTCTCAAGTCGCATCCCTGGTTCAGAATTAGGAGTACCGGGCGACGTCGAACCGAATTGGCGCATCCTGCAAACCAAGTGGCAAACGGAAGGTTCCCAAAACTGGATCATCCTTCCCCTCATTCCATTCTCTGCGAACGAAGTCTGCGAAGTTAACCTACCTGCTCAGCTTAACACCGAAGGTCGCTGGTCTTCACCTCAAGGCAGCATTACCGAAGGCCGCATCTTCCGCCTAAATACTGACGGAACTCGCGAGATGAGTTGGACGGTTATGGACGGCAAACTTCATGGCGATGCGCGCAAGATGCGCGACAGCAGCCAAGTTGCCCGTGGTAAATTTGAAAAAGGAAAGCTCGTCGATCAAATCGGCGAAGCCGCTGACTGGACGCCCAGCGGTACACTCTATACCTACATCCCCGCACCCGCACCACCTGGGCTTGATGGACATCTCTTGGGGACCGATGAATCCGGCCACGACATCTTCGCACGACTCTTCTACGGCTACCGCATCATCCTCATCGCCGCCTGCATCTACATCCCCGTGATGTACATCATCGGCCTACTCCTCGGTGCAGCCATGGGATATTTCGGCGGCTGGTTCGACTTGGTCGCACAACGTGCCATCGAAGTTTGGTCCAACATTCCCTTCCTCTACGCAGTCATTCTCCTTTCCACCCTACTGGAGCCTTCGCTCGCGCTGCTCATGATTATCTTGGTGGCGTTTTCCTGGATCGGTCTCGCACACCAAATGCGAGCTGCTGCGTATTCGACGGCCTCCAAAGATTATGTGGCAGCATCACGCACCCTCGGTGCAAGCCACTTCCGCATCATCGTCCGTCACATCCTGCCGAACACCATCACCGTCGCCGTCACTATGCTTCCTTTCAGCATCGCCGGCCTCATCGCGTCGCTCTCTGCACTCGATTACCTCGGATTCGGACTACCACCCACCGAGCCTTCGTGGGGTGAGTTATTGCGCCAAGGAAAAGAAAACTGGATGTCATGGTGGATCGCCACCCCCACTGTATTTTGCATGGTGAGCACCTTGGTGCTCGTTAACTTTGTCGGCGAAGCGGTGCGCGACGCCTTTGACCCACGTAAAACTGACGCATGAAACACCTCGCTTTCATTTTCGTCTGCCTGAGTGGACTCGTCGCCGCCGAGATGCGCCCTGCGGATGTCTTCCAAGACCCACGCGCTGCGACCTTCTATAAAGAACACCCCGAGTTCTTCCATTTCGCCCAACCAAGCGATCTGCCAAGCGACCTCCAATGGGAAAACGGTGATACTGAAAAAGAGTTCTCTGATCCGGCAGCTAAACGCGGCGGTACCCTTCGCATGATGGATCGCTCAACCCCGCCCGTACTCCGACGTGTCGGTCCCAATGCCAATAACAGCTTCCGTGGTTACGCCTACGACTCCAACGATTTCAACCTGCTCGGAGCGCATCCCAACACCTACAAAACCATTCCGGGTCTCGCGACACACTGGGCGATGTCCAAAGACGGCATGACTGCCTACTTCCGCCTCGACCCGAATGCCCGCTTCACCGACGGACAACCCGTCACCGCCGACGATTATCTGTACACCTTCTACTTCCACCGCTCCCCCTGGGCAGATGCGGATTGGTATGCCGACTTCTATACACGCGAATGGGGCGGCATCACCAAGTACGACGATTACACCATCGCTGTACATGCTCCGCGCAAGCGTCCCGACCAAATCAATTGGCTCGGAGGCCTACCACCCACACCCCGCCAGTTTTACAAAGACTTTGGTCCCGATTACGTCACTGCCTACGCTCAGAAATTCCAACCGACGACGGGCGCCTACGAAATTCGTCCCGAAAATTTCCGACGCGACCAAGAAATTGTGATGACACGCGTGCAAGATTGGTGGGGCGACCATCGCAAGTTCTACCGCAACCGCTATAACGTCGATGCGATTGAATTTCGTATCGTTCGTGAAATCGACAAAGCTTATCAAATCCTACTTCAAGGCGAATTGGATATGATGCCAATTGGCACGCCACGCTATTGGTACGGGACCAATGATACCGATGCCTTCCAAAAAGGTTACTTAACCAAAGTTCAGTTCTTCAACGACATCCCCCGCCCCCCTTACGGCATCTACCTCAACATCCTGCGTGCACCACTCGATAACCGTGACATCCGCATCGGCATTCAGCACTCCATCGACTTCCAGCGCATCATCGACACCTTCTACCGTGGTGACTACGAGCGCTTAAATCAATTTAGCGAAGGCTACGGCGACTACACCGATAACTCCATCAAAGCCCGGCCCTATTCACCCAAGCTTGCCCGCGAAGCCTTTGCACGTGCTGGCTATACCGAACTCGGATCAGACGGCGTACTGCGTAACGCTCAAGGGCAGCGCTTGTCGTTTATGCTGACGTTTGACGACTCCGATCGTCGGAAATTCCTTTCAACCCTGGTTGAATCTGCGCTGCGTTGTGGATTAGAGCTACGCACAGAATCCCTCGAACACACCACCATGTACCGCAAAGTTATGGAGAAACGTCATGACATGTGTTTCTGGGCATGGAATGCTTCCGGCAAATACCCTGAGCTTTGGCAATCTCACCATAGCGAAAACGCTATCGAGAAATCCTCCTCCGGCGTCATCGTTCCTAAACGCCAAACCAACAACATCACAGGTTCTCACGATCCCGCGATCGATAAACCTATCGATGCATTCCGTGCATCGACCGATGAAGATGAAATGAAGAAGCTTTCGTTCAGGATACAACGACTCGTGGACGACGAAGCTAGCTTTGTACCTGCCTTCCGTTTACCCGGTTATCGCATCGCCCATTGGCCTTGGTTGCGTTTCCCGGCTGAGTTCGATGTCCGCTCCAGCGACGAACCTTTTACCTACGGCCTCTTCTGGTTAGACACAGCGCAACGTGATGTAGAGCTCGCCAACTTCAAAGCCGGTAAAGTACGTGGCGAACCGACGACGCGTATCTTTGACCGCTGGCGGACAAACTAAAGCTTAACGGCCTGAACCCAGACAGATACGTTCGATGGCACTGTTAAAGCCTTCGTTGCCGCCCAGGATATCAACGTCGAGACGTATATAGAGGAGAGGGATCGAAGGATGGAACTCCGTCTGCAAACGCACGGCGTCTTTCTCGGTTGTCACAATATAATCAGCTTTCGCCCTCAAAGCTCGCTCTAGAATTTCGTCTAAGTCCTCTTCAGCAAATGCATGGTGGTCGAGGAATCGTCGGTTAGCGACGAGATTGACTCCCACATCGCGCAAGGTGGCCTCGAATCGCTCAGGGGTCGCAATGCCCGAGAAAGCCATCACCCGTTTACCCTTTAAGTAATCAAGTGGGTAGCGACCCGGTCCATCGACTTCGACAAATTCGCGCGGACGATGCGCACAGGCCACGATCTCGGCCGTGGAATTGTGACGGCGAATTTCCGCCTCAAGTTCGGGTGGCACCGGTCCATCGCACTTGGTCACAAAGATAAATGTTCCGCGCGAAAGATTCGCAACGGGTTCCCGCAAAATACCGCGGGGTAACATGCAACGATTGCCGAAGGGGTTATGACGATCAACGAGGAGTAAATTGATCTGACCATGTAGCGGCAAATACTGCAGACCGTCGTCCAAAATAATCGTATCGACCCCAAAGCGCCGTAACGCAAAACGCCCACCCTCCACACGGTCACGGTCAACAATGACGACCACGCCCGCATCGCAAAGATTTCGTGCCATCATATAAGGCTCATCCCCAGCCTCTTCGGGCCCACTGAGCACGGTATGCCCGTCCGAAACTACTAAGGGGTCAGGACGGCGCCCCTGCGTTAACCAACGCCAGAAACGGCGAATCGGCGAATCGGTTTTTCCCTTATAACCACGCGATAGAATGGCCACTTTACGTCCACGCTCCGACAAAACACGGGCAATTTTCATCACCACTGGGGTCTTTCCCGTACCGCCGACAGTAAGATTACCTACGACCACGACCTTACACCCTAGGGGTGTATCATGAAAAAGACGCTCACGATAAAGCCAAAGACGGAGGCGGACGAGAACACCGAAGACCCACGAAAGAACCAGTAGGAATGCGGCCAAGAAGGCAGCCAGGGGCCCCGTTCGGCGGTCATAAGCAACATCGACAGCGAACCCCGCGATGCTCTGAGCAATCGCTGAAATAGGTCCTCGGTGTTTACCTGCCATTACGTCGTTTGTGACAAAGTTGTTTGACGCGGGCAAGCCCCGCGATGAGAAGCAACCCCCTCCATGCGGATCGACATCCTACGGACCAAGCTACTTCGTGCCGAAGTTACCGGCGCCCGCCTCGACTATGAAGGCAGCCTCGCAATTGATTCCGAGCTACTCGCTCTCGTCGGGATGCTGCCCTACGAAAAGATCCTGATCGGCAATATTTCCAACGGACAACGCTTCGAGACCTACGCCATCCCTGCCCCCGCTGGTAGCCGTGAAATCTGCCTCAATGGCGGCACCTGCCACCTCGGCAAGCCTGGCGACCTGCTGACAATTATGAGCTTTGCCCATGTGACCGCTGAAGAAGCCGCCAACTGGCGCCCCCGGACTGTCACCCTCAGCGAGCGTAACCGTAAGATTGTCCGCATGGATAATCTCAACGCCTCCCCCGAACTCCTCTCTACCTTCCTTCGATGAGCCTCCGTCTATATATACCAGGACCCATCACGGTCTCGGATTCCGTCTTTAAGGCAATGTCGCAGCCCATGATGGGCCACCGCTCCAAGGGGTTCGTTGCTCTCTACCAAGAGATGCAGCCTAAACTCCAATCACTCTTCCGGACTCAAGACCCCGTTTACCTCTCCACTAGTTCCGCCTGGGGTTTAATGGAAGGCGCTCTCCGCAACGTCTGCCAAAAGGGTGTCTTGAACTGCATGAACGGAGCATTTTCCGATAAATGGTTCGATGTCGCCAAACGCTGCGGGAAACCAGCCGAAGCTCTCCGCTCCGAATGGGGACAAATCGTTGACCCTGCTGCCGTCCGTGCTGCCCTCTCTACAGGTAAGTTTGACGCCATCACCCTGATTCACTCAGAGACGTCGACCGGTACATTGTCGCCGATCGCCGAAATCATGGCCGTCGTCCGCGAATTCCCCGACGTCATTTCCATCGTCGATTCCGTAAGCTCCTTCTCAACCCTCGCTATCGAGAAAGATAAACTGGGTATCGACATCCTCCTAACCGGTTCGCAAAAAGCCCTCGCACTCCCCCCTGGACTTTCCCTTCAGGCCGTCAGTGAACGTGCCCGCGCTCGCGCTGCCACCATCGCCGACCGTGGTTACTACTTCGACTTACTCGAATTCCACGAGAATCACTTAAAGGGCATGACCCCTTCGACACCCTGCATCTCCTTGCTCTATGGCCTTCGCCAAAAGCTTACAGAGATTGAAGCCGAAGGTGCTGAGAACCGTTTCGCCCGCCACCTTCGCCTGAATGAAACGGTGCGCAACTGGGGTTTCCAAAAAGGCTTTGAACTTTTACCTAAACGCGAATTCGGCACGCGCGGTCTCAATTGCTTCCAAAACACCCGCAACGTGGATTTGGAAAAACTCAACGCGACACTGAAAGCACGCCACTCGCTCATCATCGATGGTGGCTACGGAAAACTAAAAGGTAAGACCTTCCGCATCTCCAATATGGGCGACGAAACCGATGCAACGATCGCTACTTTAATTGCCGCACTCGACGATGGCATGTCGGAGCAGGGAATCTAACCCCGACTTGACAATCTGTTATCATCGTACGCGTGAGCAAAAAAAATCCTAAATCAAAAACGGCCCCAGCCAACGCTGCGGGCAACAAGACACTCGTCATCGCCGAAAAGCCATCCGTGGCTGCCGACCTGGCCAAAGTTCTCAAAGTTCCCAAAGCTGGCGAAATCTTCGAAAACGATAGCTGGGTCATTAGTTCCGCCGTCGGCCACCTCGTTCGCTTAAAAGATCCGCAAGACTTCGACGAACGTTACAAGCGCTGGACACTGAAGGACCTCCCCATCCTGCCTGAAGCCCTCGACGGCAGTCAGCCACCGGAAGCCATCAAGGTCAGCATCCACGAGCGTAATAACGGCGACCGTTACAAGCTCCTCAAGAAACTCCTCCTCCGCACCGACGTCACTTCCGTCATCAATGCATGCGACGCTGGCCGTGAAGGCGAACTGATCTTCCACAATATCTACGTCCTCTCGAAGTGCGAACTGCCAGTCCGCCGTCTCTGGATGACGAGCATGACCAATGCCGCCATCGCGGAAGGATTCAATAATCTCTTACCCGAAGAAACTAAAGCAGGCCTACTCTCCTCAGCCATCGCTCGCTCCCAAGCTGACTGGTTAATTGGTATGAGCTTAAGCCGCCTTAGCACCATTCTCATTGGCGGTGCCAAGCGTGATGTGTTCTCCGTTGGACGTGTCCAAACGCCCACCCTCATGCTCTTAGTGAAGCGCGAACTCGAGATCCGCGCCTTCGTTCCGAAAACCTTCTGGAAAATCGATGCAGAGTTCAGCGTCACCAACGGCACCTACCGCGGCATCGCTCAAGTCCCTGGCGTCACCGATCGCAAAGAAGCCGAAAAGTTCTTCGATGAAGCGCAGGCCAAAAAACTTGCCGAAGAATCCCTCAAGCTCGGCACCGGTACCGTTTCCGACGAACGTAAGCCAAAGAAAGAAAGCGCCCCACGCCTTTTCGACCTCACGACGCTCCAACGCGAAGGAAATCGTCGATTTGGTTTCTCCGCCAAAACAACCCTCGGCGTCGCTCAAGCTCTCTACGAACGCCACAAGGCGCTCACCTATCCTCGTACCGACTCCCAATACCTTCCCGAAGATTATGTGGGTAACGCGAAAGCAGCCTTACAGTCCCTCGAAGGAACCCACCCTGCGGGCGTCTTTGCTAAGGAGGCCTTGCAAAAGGGTTGGGTCGATAAAGCCGGCAAGCGCGCTTTCGATAATTCAAAAGTCAGTGACCACTTTGCGATCATCCCTACCGGCGTCATCCCCCAAGGCCTCACCGACGTAGAACAAAAAGTGTACGACCTCGTGGTACGGCGCTTCGTCAGCGTCTTCTTCCCGATGGCGGAATTCGAGGAAACCGTCCGCACGACAACCGTCGGACAGCATAACTTCCGCACCACGGGTAAAGTTTTAATCGTCGCAGGTTGGCGCGCTGTCTGGGGCCAAGAAGCCGAAGCCGAAGAAGATAAAGACAAAGAAGGCGCCGCTACCCTACCCGCCCTAGTCGCCGCCGACGGTGATCCTGCTAAATCGAAAGTGCTCGGCGTTGATATCAAACAAGACGCCACCAAGCCTCCCGCACGCTACAATGAATCCTCGCTCCTCGGTGCGATGGAAAATGCCGGCAAGCTCGTGGACGACGAAGCCCTCGCTGAGGCGATGAAGGAGCGCGGTCTCGGCACACCGGCAACACGCGCAGCCACCATCGAAGAACTCATCGCCAAGACTTACATTGAACGCCAAGGCAAAGAACTCGTTCCGCAGTCCAAAGCCTTCCAGCTCCACCAATTCCTCCACGCCAAAGGCATGTCGGCGCTCACTGAACCACAACTCACGGGTGAATGGGAATTTAAGCTCAAGGAAATCGAGAAGAACAAATACACCTCTCGCGAATTCATTGGTGCGATTAAAGACCAGGTCATTGAGATCGTGAAGATCCTCAATCAACCACGTCCTTCATGGAAATTAGAACCTGAAGTACTTTCACCGACCGACGACAAGCCCCTCATGACCGACGGGGAAAAGTATTACTCGCAAGATAAAGTCGGCACCACGGATAAGCCCAAGATGGTTATTTATATGGCGATGAATGGACACACCATCACGCCCGCCGAGGTCGCCCAATTGATTAAGGATCGTCGCATCGGACCTTTCGATGACTTCAGATCCATGAAATCGGGTAAGAACTTCACCGGCTACATCGACTTGGTTGATCCAGACACAATCAAGCCACGTAACTCCGACAAGAAGCCTGCCGAAGAAACCAAACCTGCCGTCGCAGGCGAAGAAGCCGCAGCGACAAAGAAGCCGCGCAAGACAAAGCCCAAGGCGCCCAGCGGAAAACTGAAGGCGACCCTTTACTTCCCTCCTCGCGAAGGCGCCGATGGTAACCCCGACGCCTTTGAGCCAGGCTGGCCTGTACTCGGACCTTGTCCCGTGAGCGGCCTACCCGTTCAACAAACGCCGAGTGCCGGCTACCGCGTCTGCCCACAAAAAGCTCTCGAAGCTGGCGCTAAGAAAACCTTCAGCTTAAACGCACAAATGCTTCAGTGCCCCATCTCACCCGAAGATGTTTCCGCCCTGCTCAATCAAGGCCGGACCACCGAGAAGCGCTTTGTGTCGAATCGTACCAAACGTCCTTTCAACGCCTTCCTCGTTGCCGACAAAGAAAAAGGTTGGTGGTTTGCCTTCCCTCCCCGCGCTCCCAAAGGCGGCAAAGGGAAACCCAAAGCAGAGAAACCTGCTGAAAGCGGCGAACCTTTCTGAGCACCTTACTTAGTGCTCGGGAAAGGCGACTCGAAGGTCTGTGTTGGAATACGTTTCTTCATCGGCACTTCGAGCGTGCGCTCCAACTCACGTAAGAAATCCAGCTCAAGCGGTGAACCATCCGGCTTCTTCGAAAGCTCTTTCTCCCAAACTGGACGAAGGAAGACATACGCTTCGCGCACCTTGCCACCGTCTTTCAAAAGTCGTGCGTGGAAGTACGGCGCATACCAAGGGAAAACCACCTTGTGGTAGGATCGCAGGTAATACTCTGCCGCAATCAATGGGTCTTTAAGTTTGGTTTCCGCAAGGTAACCCCCGAGCGCCAGCAAGGATCCGGGATTACGCACCACAGGGACGCCCTCTTCAATCCCATCGAGAGCTTTCTGCGCATACCGCTTAAATATAGTTTCTTGAATGGGCATCGGAACCGTACGACCACCGCGTGCACGCACTTCCCAGTGCGCCATATCGAGGCCGACCATATTGGCACGTTGCTCCCAAAAAGTATTGGACTGCGGATCCAGCAAACACGCCACGCGTAGATGCGCTTCAGATCCACGATCTTTGCGCTCCCAAAGAATATAGCCACGGATCCAGGTTAAGTCGGCGATGAGTGGACGAAACCCGCCGAGCAATCCGAGAGCAGCACCTTGACCAGCTGTTAATTCTAAATCTGCCCGACGTAATTCTGGAACAGCCTTGCGCGCCAAAGTCCATGCCCGCGAAGAACATTCGCCTGCGACAAGCAGGCCGACAAGTGCCAGCAACATGAACCAGCCGCGTGCCATTAGATTTCACGGCGGCGGAATGCCGTGCACGCTAAGAATAGAATCAAGACGAGGTAAACGGCCGCAGATAGACAGAGACTGCTGACGGTGCCAGGTAGCACTGTCGACTGACCCAAGACAAGTGTCTCACCAATATTGTACCCTTGGAGATTTGGGAAGATGCGCGTGGTGAGCCAAAGCGCACCGCGCATCAGCGTCGATAAAACCGCTTCAGGATTCGCCAAAGTGTCTTGCGCAATCCAAACAAGCTGACTGGCCAGAACGGCCATCGAACCCACGACGACTGTGTACAGGAAGGTTTGGGCCAACGAGCCCACCAACAATGCTAAGGAGACAATGATCCCTAAGCGTAGCCACTGGAGTAAGGCGTGCTCAAACAAACCGACGACGCTTACCTCGGGCGGAACAACCTGGAGAGCCATCGCTCGTGCAACCACATCCGGTTCGCGGACCAATAAGATGATACCGATTAAACCCGTGAGCGCGAAAGTGAATACCCCGAGCACCGCCCAAGAGCCGAAGAATTTTCCGAGAAGAAACTCTCCGCGTCCAACTGGCTTCGCTAAGAGCGTCAACGCTGTGCGGTTATCAATTTCGCCATAAAGCAACTGTGCAGGAAGCACCACTGCGAGAATTGAACCGAAGAGGAAGAGCGCACCGAAACCTAAGTCCGCTAGGAACTTTAATTCGCCATGACCGAAATCGATAGAACGCAGCGGTACCGATCCCAAAATGAAGGCCGCGGCAAGCAACAGGAGGAAGGCAAGGAAACGCTGACGAAGCGCCTCCAAGAAAGTTACCCGAGCAATCCAAAAGATACGGGAGAACATAGCTTAGTCGCGACTGCCAGTGACCAACCGGCGGAAAAGGTCTTCGAGGGTTTGACGAGGGTGATCGACTTTCAAGACATGGGCACCGTGGCTTGAAAGCGCTTCTTCCGCAGCCTGACGTGCAGCCGGCGTCAGCCCTTCGACGGATATCTGGTGGACGCCACGCTGCGCGAGAACTTCGTCGATATGACCTTCAAGCACCAGCCGACCGCGATCCATCACGGCGATGCGGTCGCAGACTTGCTCGACCTGGCCCAATAAATGCGAACAGAGCACAATGGTTTTCCCACGCTGGCGCATCGCTTGGATCATTTTGCCAATCGCAGCAGATCCCACAGGGTCAACGCCGGCCGTCGGCTCATCGAGGACAATCAATTCAGGATCATGCACCACGGCCTGCGCCAGGCCGATACGTTGCAACATACCTTTTGAGTAAGTACCCACGCGACGATTCCCTGCCTCCGTCATCGAAGCTAATTCAAGGGCTTCATCGGTCGCAGCATCCACACGATCGGAAGCGACGCCACTGAGGCGCGCACAATAGCGCACCAATTCACGACCCGTGAGGAAGCGGTGGAAGTAAGGCGCCTCGGGTAAAAACCCAATGCGTGCTCTTGCTTCCGGCGAAGCAGAGTCATGCCCGAGCAATGTAAAGCTACCCGAAGTAGCCGGAACTAACCCGAGGACAATTTTAAGGGTCGTACTCTTTCCGCAGCCATTGGGCCCGAGTAGACCATAAACCTGACCACGGGGAATCGAGAGAGTCAGGTGATCAACCGCACGGAGCTTCACCCCACGCAGACCAACCCGAAAATCTTTGGTCAAGTCTTGGACGGAAATTGCGGGTTTATCTGTCATACTTCTTTAGGCACGTAGGGTAAAAGCATCACAGGTACGAACACCGGTAAAACTACGTTGTTCACTGGAACGAATATGGCCGTCCATATGCTTGGCAATCGCTTCAATAAACGCGTCCATTTCCGTTTCAGATCCTTCCATGTGGAGGTAAACCCGACCGTCTGGCAAGTTCTGGACATAGCCTGTAACCTCAAAACCCTGCGCAACCCCCAAGGTTTGTGCACGAAAACCTACCCCTTGCACGCGGCCAGTATACCAAACATCGCGATGGGAGACATGGGTTGACATCGTCAAGGCAACTTGGACACTATTCATAGTTCAACTTTACCTTCAAACGCAATCGCCATGCTTCCTCCTCTCTGCTTCCTCAACGGTGAAACCGCTATCGTTATCCTGTTGATTGCTGTTCTTCTTTTCGGTGGCTCCAAGCTACCCGAACTCGCCCGTGGTATGGGCAAGGCTAAGCGCGAATTCAAGAAAGCTTCGGAAGAAGTCGAAGATGAAGTCCGCTCCGCTGTCGACGAAGATGAACGTCGCAAGACACGTCTTCGTGAAATTGAAAACGAAGAACGCGCCAAGGTTCGTGCTCGCATCGAAGAAGAAGAGCGCGCCAACCGCAAGGGCGACGGTAAGTCTAACTAAGTTTAGTCAGGGACGATGTTTACCGGCCTGGTAGAGTCTACGGGCACGGTTACCGCTTACTCCCCCACTCCTTCGGGCGGACGTACCCTCACGGTTCGTTCAAAGATCTACGCTGATACTAAACCCGGTGATAGCATCGCCCACAACGGTTGCTGCCTAACAGTCGCGAGCATCCAAGGCGATACCGCCACATTTGATCTTCTCGGAGAAACACTGCGTGCGACAAATTTAGGCGACTTGAAGTCCGGCGATACCGTCAACCTCGAGCGCAGCCTACTTCCAACCACCCGCCTGGGCGGACATTTCGTCACCGGCCACGTCGACACCACTGGCACCATCCAAAAGATTGAGCCCCAAGGGGCAGACATCTTACTGCGCATCGAAGCGCCTACCGACTTCCTCCGCTTCGTTATCCCGAAAGGATGCCTAACCGTTGATGGCATGTCTTTGACGGTCGCCGAGGTAGGCACCACGTATTTCGACATCTGGATTATCCCCCATACCCTCGCAGTTACCAACCTCAGTCAACGCAAGCCAGGCCAACGGGTTAACCTCGAATCCGACCTTTTAGCGAAGTACACAGCCAAGCTCCTCGGAAAGTAACTTCGCTTTAACGAAAATCATCAGTTGAAAAACGCCGGGCACTCGCAAGCGTAGTCGCGACCATGATTGAGTCCGCCCGCAAACCTGACTGGCTCCGCGCCCGACTTCCGAGCGGCCCGGACTACATGGAGACGCGTCGCAACGTTGATGAGCACAAACTGCACACCGTCTGCGAGTCTGCCCAATGTCCGAACTTAGGTGAATGTTGGTCCAGAGGTACAGCCACGGTCATGATTCTCGGCAATATCTGCACACGCTCCTGCACCTTCTGTGCCGTACAAACCGGTCGCCCCACGGAACTCGATCTCGGCGAACCAGCCCGCGTTGCTGAATCGATTGCCCAAATGAAATTGCGCCACGTGGTTATCACCTCCGTAGCTCGCGATGATTTGAAGGACGGCGGTGCTTCCGTTTGGGCTGCCACAGTACGCGCCGCACGTCACCGCAATCCACAAACCACTTTCGAAGTTCTCCCTGCCGACTTCCGCGGCGAACAAGTGCACCTCGACACACTGCTCGATGCACGACCCGACATCCTTAACCATAATTTAGAAACCGTTGAGCGCCTCCAGCGTCCTATCCGTAAGACCGCGCGCTACGATCGCTCTTTCTGGGTATTGAAGCACGCGAAGTCGCGCGACTTCATCACCAAAACCGGCATCATGCTCGGCATTGGCGAACGCGAAGAGGAAATCGATCAGATCCTGAGAGATATCGCCGCAGCCAAGGTCGATATTCTGACCATCGGACAATACCTTCAGCCCTCCAAAGACCATACACCGATTGATCGCTGGGTTCACCCCGACGAATTCGCTCGCTGGAAACAACGCGCACTCGAAGTGGGCATTCGCCACGTCGAATCTGGCCCGATGGTGCGCTCATCGTACCGTGCCGACGAACAAGTCGTGAAGTTTGATTTGCTCGCTCGTCGAGCACGTACCTGACGTGGAAGGCTTACCGCCGGTCGATTTCGCAGGCGAACTCAACGCCGAGCAGTATGCCGCTGTTACCGCACCGCGTGGCCCTGCCCTCGTACTGGCCGGCGCAGGCTCAGGCAAAACGCGCACCCTCACCTACCGCGTCGCCTGGTTACTCGCCCAGGGGGCACGTCCTTGGGATATCCTCCTCCTCACCTTTACCAACAAATCCGCCAAAGAGATGTTGGAGCGCGTCGAGGACTTAACCGGAATCCCACGCGGGCAATTTTGGGGCGGCACCTTCCATAGCATCGGTATGCGTATCATCCGACGCCACCCCGAGGCAGCCGGACGCGACGCGAACTTCACCATCCTAGACGCCAAAGAAGCCGATCAGCTGATGACCGAAGTAGTGACGGCCCGCGACGGCGCATTCATCAAAGATAAAACCAATCCCAAAGCCGCTGTCATCCTCGACACCGTCTCGCACGCTCGCAACACCCTGCGCCCCTTAAGAGAAGTTGCCGAAGAGCGCTTGAGTTGGATGAAAGGCGGTGCCGATAAAATAATCACCTTCGCCGAAGATTACACTAAAGTGAAAGCGGACAGAAATCTTTGCGACTTCGATGACTTACTCGAACTCTGGTTAAAGATTCTAGAGACCGACCCTGTCGCCCTCGAAGCTTACCGTCGACGCTTTGCACACATCCTAGTCGACGAGTTTCAAGATACCAATCGCCTGCAAAGCCGCATCCTCGATTTACTCGCCAAGGACCATCAAATCATGGCCGTGGGCGATGACGCGCAATGTATCTATACTTGGCGAGGTGCGGATTGGGAAAACGTCGTGGCCTTCCCCGATCGACACCCAGGCACTACCATTCACCGGATTGAAACGAATTATCGCTCAACCCCTGAGATCCTCGATTTCGCCAATGAGATTCTCCGCCACCGTCCGCAAAACAAAGGATTCGAACGCGAGCTGCGCGCGGTTCGTCCTCAAGGTGCCAAACCTTTTGTGTACGACATCTCCGACACAAGCCAGCAGGCCAAGTTGATTGGACGTCGCATTGGTGCCCTGCATCGCGATGGCGTCTCTTTGCGCGACATCCATGTCCTCTACCGCGCACATTACCAGTCGCTCGAGTTACAAATGGAACTCAACGCACTGGGCATTCCTTTTGTCATCACGAGTGGTCATAAATTCTTCGACCTCTCGCATGTCAAAGACCTCCTCGTACACTTGCGCGTCGTGCATAACCCTGACGACCGTATCGCGTGGTCACGCCTACTTTGTCTCTTGCCGAAAGTCGGCCCCGTGAGTTCGAATAAAATTCACGCTGCTGCCGAAGAAGTCGCTGCCAAGTCTGGTCGTCACATCATCCGCGCACTCCGTGATCCCGCAGTACTCAAAAAAGTTAGCGAGTTAGCCAAAGAGGACTTCACCGACCTCGCCGTTACGCTGGAAGACATTCTCGATGGAACCGAAGCTGCCCGCGGACAAGCTGCTAGCGAAAACACGCACGAGAAACCTGCAGACCTTTTCTCCGAAAAAGCGATAGCCGGTGGACAACGGGTTGCGCGGACACCTGCCGAATCTGTGCGTATCGCCATTGAAGGTTGGTACGGCGGTCACATGCGTACGCTCTTTCCCGATTGGCGTGAACGCGAAGAAGATCTTCAGGGGCTCATTGGTTTCGCATCACGCTTCGAAGACATCGGCGACCTCGTTGCTCAGGTCACACTTCTCAATGGCGAGAGTTCTGATAAATCTCCCGAGCCCACCGAGGAGATGTTGCGCTTAACCACCATCCATCAATCCAAAGGTCTCGAATTCCCCGTCGTCTTCTTACTCGGGGTGGCCGACGGATTACTACCCCTGCAGCGCGCGGTGGATGACGGCGATGTCGAAGAAGAACGCCGACTTTTCTATGTGGCCTGTACGCGTGCCATGGACCAGCTGCACCTTTTTTGTCCCCGTTTTAGTACCTCGGGAGAAGGCTATCGCCCCCTCGACCCCTGCCAGTTCCTTGAGTCGATGGTACCAGAGGTCTATGAGCGAATCGACTACACCCAACGCCGTCTCTAAGGCTCTATGACACGTGGGCGCCATTGGGCGCTTGCTTTCTGGGGGGTCTAAGGGCTTATCTAAAGGCCAATTTACAATGAAAAAGGTACTCGTGGCCGATAAGATTAGTCCGACGGGGGTTGCCCTCCTTCGGGCCCAAACTGGCTATGAAGTCATCGAGGCTTACGGCTCAACCCCGGAGAAGCTCCTGACCCTGGTGGGCGACGTCCATGCCATCCTCGTTCGTTCTGAATCCCAGATTACCCGCGAGGTCCTCGCCGCCGCCCCCAAGCTGGTCTGCGTCGGTCGTGCGGGCGTGGGTGTTGATAATATTGATGTCGATGCTGCCACCGACCGTGGCGTCATCGTCATGAACACCCCTTCGGGCAATACCGTCGCCACCGCTGAACTCACCTTTAGTCACCTTCTCTGCCTCGCACGTCCACTTCCTGAAGCAGTGCAATCGATGCGCGAAGGTAAGTGGGATCGCAAAACCCTTTCAGGCACCGAACTTTTCGGAAAATCTCTCGGCGTTCTCGGATTAGGTCGCATCGGCGCCGAAGTCGCTAAGCGCGCCCTCGCCTTCGGCATGAAGGTTTATGCGTACGATCCATATCTAACCGAAGCTCGCGCCAAAGCTCTCGGCGTTATCATGGCCACACTCGATGAAGTTTTTGCGCAAGCAGACTACATCACCGTGCACATGCCCTTAACCGAACAGACCGAAGGCATGGTCAACGCAGCCGCATTCGCTAAAATGAAGAAGGGCGTGAAAATTGTGAATTGTGCACGTGGTGGCATCGTCGATGAAGCCGCGCTCGCCGCCGCACTCGCTTCCGGCCAATGCGGCGGTTGTGGTTTCGACGTCTTTGTCGAAGAGCCCATGGTCAAAGACCACGCGCTGCGCGGTCTCCCCAAAGCTCATTTGTCGCCCCACCTCGGTGCCTCAACTGCCGAAGCACAAGAAAACGTCGGCCTCGAAGTCGCAGAATCCTGCATCACTGTCCTGGCCGGTGGATTCCCTGGCAACGCCGTTAATCTTCCACCGGTCGACGCGCAGACGCTGACCGCGATGCGTCCATTCTTACAGCTCGGCGAAAAACTTGGCTCACTCGTTCGCCAACTCGCTGCGCCCAATCGCGTCGAATCCATTCGACTCACCACGTTCGGAGCCGGATCAGAAGCTGGCGCCAATGCGCTCTCTCGCTCAGTGCAACGTGGCTACCTGCGTGCGATTGCCGAAGGCGTCAATGATGTGAATGCCCCGAGCAAACTCAAAGCACTCGGGGTTGAATTCCAATCCGTTCGCTCATCAGCTGAAGCTGATTACAAAGAACTCTTACTCGTCGAAGCCACTCTCTCGGGCGGCGGTACGGCATCGGTGGCTGGCACCATCCTCGGCAAGGCGCTCTCACCGCGCATTGTTTCGGTGAACGGTCGCACCCTTGAGTTCGTACCGGAAGGTAAACTTCTCCTGATCGAAAATCAGGATCAACCTGGTATCATTGGTACACTCGGAA